>JBIKWS010000009.1:0-17690 GCA_044356195.1 Cyanophyceae cyanobacterium | reverse complement strand
GGGATGACCGCGGCGATCTGATCGCGGCAATGGCCGGTGACGAGGAAGAGGTTCTTCACGCCGACGGCGGCGAGGTTCGCCGCGTGGCGCTCCAGGAGGGTGCGACCTGCGACCGGGAGCAGGATCTTCGGGGTGTTCGCAAACGAGGGTCCCAAGCGGGTTGCTCGTCCGGCGGCATAGATGACAGCGGAATCCACGCCGAACTTTAACCTGGTTGGCACCGTTTGGCCATAGTGAGGCTGGGGTAGTTTCAGGTTTGAAGGCCGGGTGCCCACACCCGGCGGATGGATGAAGCGCCGCGTGGGGGGCACGCGGCCTACAAGGTGGAGTTGCCAGACACCAGTTCCCAGATTCCAGATTTCCAGTTGCCAGTGACCAGAACTCACCTCTTCGGACTGATCCGGGAGAGGTAGAAGAGGAGCCAGCCAACGCCGACGAAGAGGATTTCGCGGGCGCGTCGAAGGACGGCGTACGCGAGGCACAGGGGTTCGGGCAGGCCGGCGGTGCGGCCGATCAGGAGGATGCCGCCTTCCTGGACGCCCATGGCGCCGGGGACCCACATGCCCATGACCTTGGCGACCCCGACGAACGCTTCGACGACCAGGGCCTGGGTGGGCGTGATCGGTTGGCCGAGAAGATGGGCCACCAGGTAGATCTCGGTGGCGTCGAGCAGCCAGCCCGTCAGGTACATGCTGGTGCTCGCCAGGAACCGGCCGCGGTGATGCCGGTAGAATCGGGTAATCTGGACGTCGGTGGCCTCCAGCTTCTTGCGTCGCGATTCAAGCCATGGGGGATTCCAGCCGACGGCGGCGGTCAGTTGTCGGACGGAGCCGAACACCCCGCGGGACTGGATCCAGAACAACACCCCGACAGCGGCGAGCCCGCCTCCAAGAACGACCGCGAGGCCGCGCCGGAGCCACGGGACCTCGGGAGCGATACGGAGGAAAAGTCCGGCGGCAGCGCAGATGAAGAGGAGTTGCGCGAGGGTCTGCGCCGATTTCGAGATGACGGCCGCGGTGGTGGCGGCGCTGGCATCCATGCCGCGCTGACGCAGCAGGTACACCTTGAGTGCTTCCCCGCCGATATAGGCGGAGGGGATCAGGTTGTTGACGGCTTCTCCGATCCAGCGGATGCGCCAGAAGGTGACGAAGCGCAGCGCCACCGGTGGAAGGAAGGCCAGGCGCCAGCCGATGGCGTCGACGATATAGACCGCGAAGTACGGGATCAGGACGAAAGGCGCGGCGGCTCCCAGTTTGGCGAATGCGCCGAAGACCTCGCGGACGCCGCTGCGGCCGAGGTAGACGGCGAAGAGGCCGACGCCGAGGCCCAGCAGGAGGATCCGCAGGGCGGTTTTCGCGGCGGACTTCATCGCGCGATTGCGGAATCCGCGCGGGTTTGGCGCTGCAGGATCAGCGCAAGGATCCAGAACACATGGCTGCCAATGGCGGCGGCCCAAAGGAAGAATCCGAGGCGATCAAGGAAGGAGAGGATCAGCACGAGCACGGAGAAATCGCGGTTGGTGGCGGCGTCGATGAGCTTCTGGAGCCGGGTGTTGGCAGGGCCGGGGGCGCGCATGCCGCGCAGGATGACCAGAAAGGCGATGAATCCCCCGATGACCGCGCTGCCACCCAACCAGAGGAAGGGTCCCTGCACTCCCTGACGCCACAGACCGATGGCGATTCCAGCGAAGACCGAGGCGTGGACAACCTGGTCGCCGATGATGTCCAGCCACTTGCCCAGCGGCGATTCCTTGAAGACCGCGCGCGCGACGTCGCCGTCGACGCAATCGATGATGGCGGAGATCTGGAAGAGGATGGCCGCAAGGATCGACAGGTTCTGGATGCCGAACCCGAACAGGACGCCGGCGGTGACCCCCAGGACGGTGGCGGCGACGGAAATCTGGTTTGGGGTGATGGGCGTGTGGACGAGCCAGCGGGAGAAGAGGACGCGTCCGACGGGGCGGTTGAAGTAGCGGTCGACGGTCCCATCGGAGGAACTGGAGAGCGACGCCCAGAGGGCTTCGCCGGCGGCGTGAGCTGTCGTGCGGTCGGTGATGGGCCGGGCTACGTCACGGGCGGGGACAGCGGGTAGGTCCTTCCAGCGATTGTCAGGGTCGGCCGTGGGGTTTTCGATGCGGCCACTGGGGAGCGGCGAACCGTCGTCGGTTGTCAGTCGCCCACCGTGTTCGGTGAGTTGGCGGATGTCGCCGGCAAGTACCACTTGGCCGGTGCTGGCGACAAGCGTGCCGGGGGCGAGCGGTGGCGTTTGGGCTACGACCTCAAAGGCGATGCCGAGCGCGCGAGTCCGGCGAAGATCGGGAAGAGGTCCGGTCGCGACCACCGTGATCGGTCGGCACCCGCCGCGGTGCACCGCGACGATGAGGCGGTCCAGCGACGTCAACGCCACCACCCGCAGACCGGCAGTGGCCGGGTCGGCAATCAGAACGGCGGGAACAGCATGACGGGACGGATCCAAAGCGAAATGAGGGCGCGAGGGTTCCGTCTCGGGCGGGAAACTTCAAGGGGCATGCCGTTGGGGGAGGAGTTTGAAGTTTCAAGAGACTGCCCCTGCATGCAACGGGGTGGCGACGTCCTCGTCGCCGTTCCAAAGCCATTCCCATGGCGATGAGGACATCGCCGCCCCGAATCCTTTCCAAACGGGGGCAGTGTCAAGCTGCGCCACTTTGCAGCGTCGCGTGACTGGGAACTGGCAACTCCCCGATGGACCTGTCTAGCGTGTCGCATTCTATGGGAGAGCGAAGCAACGCGAGGCGTCCGGGCTGGCGAAAGCTTGGAAGCGCAGCTGTGGTGGCCTGCTGGATTTTCGCATCAGTGGGGTGCGCCGTTTCCGGGGGAGGGCGTGGAGCATTGCCGGCGGAAACGATCTATATGGGAGGCCAGATCCTGACGATGTCCGGAGAACGGCCAGCCTATGTGGAGGCTTTGGCGGTTCGTGATGGCAGGATTGTTCATGCGGGCTCGCGGTCGGCCGCGATGAAGCAGGTCGGATCGGGGACACGGGTGGTGGATCTGGGCGGAAGGGTTCTGTTGCCGGGGTTCATCGACGGGCACGGGCACATCGCGGATTACATCCAGCAATGGACGTTGCCGGTGCTCAACCCGCCTCCGGTGGGCGACGTGACCTCGATCGAGGACATCCGACGGAAGCTGGCGGAACACCTGCGCGAGAAGCCGCCGGTGCCCGGGCGATTGGTGGTGGCGGTCGGGTACGATGACAGCCTGTTGAAGGAGCGACGGCATCCGACGCGCGTGGATCTGGACGCGGTGAGTGCGGACGTTCCGATCGTCATCCTGCACACATCGGGTCACCTGTTGGTGGCGAACAGTGCGGCGTTGAAGCTGGCGCGGTTGACGAAGGACACGGAAGAGGTCCCGGGCGGCGTGATACAGCGGGACCCGGCGACCGGCGAGCCCAATGGCATCATTGAGGAGCAGGCGGCGTACGCGTTCCTTCCGTTTTTCCCGCGTCAGACCCGGGAGGAACAGGTGCGGGTCTTCGCCGAGGTCCAGAAGCTGTGGGCGAGTCACGGGATCACGACGGCGCAGGACGGCATCGCGAATCCGGACAACGTGAACTTCCTGCGGGAGGAGGCGCGACAGGGGCGGTTGATGCTGGACGTGGTGAGCTATCCGATGTGGAAGGTGCTGACCAAGGTCATGCGGGGGGAGGTGGCGCTGGAGGGCGTGGAGGTGTATCCGCCCGGGTCGCAGGTCTCGAATGCCGGGAGGGCGCGGCCCGGGCGCGCTGGCATGGAAGCAGTGCCGGTGCCGGACGAGGGATCAACCCGGCGCATCCGCGTCGGTGTGTATGAGAACCACCTGAAGATCGGCGGGGTGAAGATCACGGGCGATGGGTCGCCGCAGGGCAAGACGGCGTTCATGACGTTGCCGTATACCCGTCCACCGGCAGGGCTGCCTTCGGATTACCGCGCCTATCCTTCGATCGAGCAGGCGGAGTTGGATGCCTGGGTGGAGTGGGGTTACCGGAACGACCTTCAAATGCTGGTCCACTCGAACGGCGACGCCGCGGTCGAAGCCTTCCTGAAGTCCGTCGAGCGGGCGCGACGGATCGTGGGCGCGAAGGACCTGCGGCCGGTGGCCATCCACGCGCAATTTGCGCGGCACGAACAGGTGGACCGCATGAAGGCGCTTGGCATCGTTCCCAGCTTCTTCACGGCGCATACGTTCTTCTGGGGCGACACCCACATCGAGACGTTCGGTGCGGAGCGCGCGTTTGGGATCAGTCCGCTCGCGCATGCCCATGGGATCGGGCTGAAGTTCTCGAACCATAATGACTCCCCGGTGGTGCCGCCCGACATCCTGATGCTGACGTGGACGGCGGTGAACCGGTTGAGCCGAAGCGGCGTGGTGGTGGGACCGAAGGAACGGGTGAGCCCTTACGTGGCATTGAAGGCGGTGACGGACTGGGCGGCGTACCAATATCATGAGGAGGCGGAGAAGGGCACGTTGGAGGTCGGCAAGCTGGCCGACCTGGTGGTGCTGGACCGCAATCCGTTGACGGTGGATCCGGCCCGGATCCGTGAGATCCGCGTGCTCGAGACGATCAAGGAGGGGAAGACCATCTACACGAGGTCGGCGGGACATTGATCGCCGCGGCGCATGCAGGCATCCGAAGCGAGGTATCGAAAGGACATGGGATGAGGCACGGTATGGGATGGAGAATGAGCGGGGTCGCAGCGAGCCTGTTTGGGGTGGTCGTGGGCTGGGCCGCCGACGACGGAGGAACTGTCGGGTGGTGGGACCGGCCGACCTTGACCGGCGATTGGTTTGGACAAGGGGCTGCCCTGCGGAACAGGGGCGTCTCGTTGCGGGGTTCGGTGACCCATTTCCTGCAGGGGTTGGCTGCGGGCGAGGGTCGCAGGGAATGGGAACTGGGTGGGAAGCTCGACGGCTTTGTCGATGTCGATGCGTCGAAGCTCGGGTTGTGGAGCGGGTTGTCACTGCACTCGCATGCGGAGCTGAACTACGGGGAGGCACTGACGTCGCCGGGGGGAACCTTCCTGCCAACCAACGTGGGCATGGGGTTTCCGGGGACGGAGTCGGCGAGCGGAGATCTCGCGTTGTTCCTCGCGCAGCAGTTGCCCGGCGGGGTCCGGGTGATGGCGGGCAAGATCAACACGGTGGATCTGTACTCGGCCGGGCGGGAGTTCAGCGGCGGACGCGGCGTGGAGCGGTTCCATCACCTGGAGTTTGCCGCGCCGGCGAGTGGCATCACGCCCTCGATGATCCTTGGCGGTGTGGTCTCCATTCCGGCCGAACCGGCCAAGTTCACGCTCATGATCTACGATCCGGACAGCAAGATCGGGCAGACGGCCATGGATCGGCCCTTCGAGAAGGGCACGAGTTTCAACGGCTCCGTCGAGCTGGGAGGCACGTTCATGGCGCGGAAAAGCCGTCACATCCTTTCGGCGGCCTACAGCACGCAGGACGGCGTAGACTTTGAGGACATTCCCGAGCTCCTGCTGCCACGTTCCACGCCGGTGGGAAGCCGGGACAACCGTTGGTTCCTTTCGTATGCCGTGGAACAGACGGTGTGGCGGGATGAAGCGGTGGCTGGTCGTGCCTGGGGCCTTTTTGGTCAGGCGGCGATCTCGGATGCCAACCCGAATCCCATTGGATGGTCCGCCTTGGTGGGTGTGGGTGGTACCGGCGTGATTCCGGGACGTGAGCGGGATCGATTCGGCGCGGGCGTGTTCTGCCTTGGGTTCAGCGAAAGCCTCAAGGAGGGGTTGGATGCTGTGGGCATCCCGCTCCGCGATGAGGCGGGCTTGGAGGTTTTCTACAACGTGGAGGTCACACGTTGGATGTACTTCACGGGCGATGTGATGGTGGTCCGTCCGCCCCGGCCGGGGGCAGATGCCGCGGTCCTGGGGGGTGTCCGGGCGCAGGTGGTTTTCTGAACTGGCTGTTCAGGGGCGACCGACATCCAGCACGAAACCCAGCGGGAGAAGTTCGCGGCTGGTCCAGGGGCGATCGACGCCGTCGATGTGGATGATGGCGTCGGGCGCGAGTTCGAGGAGCCACTGGCGGCAGGCACCGCAGGGGGATCGGCCTTCGGGTCCCAGCGCGGGGGAGGCATCGAGGCAGGTGACGGCGACGGCGGTGAACCGGCGTGCGCCTGCGGCGATGGCCGAAGCCAGGGCGTTGCGTTCGGCGCAGAGGCAGAGTCCGTAGGAGGCGTTCTCGACATTGCAGCCGGAGAACAGGCGGCCGTCGTCGGCCAGGACGACGGCCCCGACGCGGAACCGGGAGTAGGGCGCGTAGGCGGCCTGCGCCGCCACACGGGCGGCGGCGAGGAGGCTTTCACGGTCCGGGACCGGTGGATTGCCGGCAGCGGACGGGGTCACTTGGCGGCGGGCTTCTTCCATTCCTCGATCTTCTTGACGAAGGCCGAAGGGCCGCCCTTGAGATAGCCGACCTGGCGGCCGAGTTCCTTGCCCTCGGCATCCACGAGCACGAAGGTCGGGAATCCCTCGACGAGGAACTTCTTCTTGAGGTCCTCGTTCTGCTTCTTCACCTCGGGGGTCTGGTCCTTCTTGTTGGGGAAATCGGCCTCGAAGAGCACGACGCTCTTGGCGGCGTAGTCGGTGAATTCCTTCAGGTCGAGGGACTCCTTCTTCATCTTGATGCACCAGCCGCACCAATCGGAGCCGGTGAAGTCGATGAGGATGGCCTTCCCCTCCTTCTTGGCCTGGGCCTGGGCCGCGGCGTAGTCGGTGGACCACGCTTCGGCCGCAATGACGGAGAATCCGAGGGCCACCGTGGTGGCGAGGGTCAGCAGGAGCTTCTTCATGTTGGGAGGATAGACACCGGAACCGGTCCGGCGTTTCAAGGAAGGTTTGGGAAGGGGCTTCGGTTTATCCTGAGAGTGTCGCTTTTGGGCATGATTTCGGGGCGGCGATGTCCTCATCGCCACGGAAACGGATTTGGAACGGCGACGAGGACGTCGCCACCCCGTTCCGTGTGGCGACAGTGTCAGGCTGCGGCTGGTACCCCCGCCACTTCCGCGAACATCGATTCCAGGTCCTTGATGTAGCCGTCGAAGTCGTAGCGTTCGCTCACGAGTTGGAGGCCGTTTTCGCCGAGTTTGCGGGCGAGGGGCTTGTTGTTGAGGAGTTCGTCGGTGCGACGGGCGAAGGCGTCGCGGTCCATCCAGGGGACGAGGTAGCCGTTGTGGCCGTCGATGAGCCAGTCCTTGATGCCGCCGGCGTCGAAGGCGACGACAGGGAGGGCGTAGCGCATGACTTCGAGGCCGATGGTGGCGATGGGTTCGGGCCAGAGGGAGGAGAGGGCGACGACGGAGCACTCGCGGTAGTAGGCCTTCAATTCCTCCTGGGGGATGAAGCCCTTGAAGTGGACGCGGTCCTGGAGTCCGAGCTTGCGGGAGAGATCCTCGCAGAAGGCCTTGTGGTTGCCGTCGCCGAGGATGATGCACTCGAAGGGGGACTTCACCCTGGCGAGGGATTCGAGGAGCACGTCGACGCCCTTGCCGCGGATGATCTGGCCGGCGTAGAGGATGAGGTTCCGGTCGGAGAAGGTGGAGCGGAGGTTGGGATCGCCCATGCGCGGGACGGGGGCGTGGATGCGGATGCGGTCCGGGTCGAATCCGTTCTTGAGGAGTTCATCGCGCATGTAGGTGGTGACGACGACCATGCGGCGGAACTGCTGGTTGAGGGCGATCTCTCGCTTCTTGTCGGTGTAGGAAACCCACTTGAGGGGAAATCCGGGGCCGGGGTTGCGGACGACGGAGGCGAGGCAGGGGAAGATGCAATAGGCGGAGGCGGCGCGGGTGCAGATCTCGCGGGTGAAGTAGTTATACTTGTAGCTCCGCATGCAATAGATGTCGTGGTCGTGGACCATGCGGACGAGGGGCTTTCCGGAATCGACGAGGGCCTGGATGACGTCGAGGTCGGCCATCTTGTGGACGTAGACGACATCGGGATTGAAGGCGGCGATGGCCTTGCGGGCGGATTCGGCTCCGGCGTCGGGGTTGATGGGGAACCGGTCGGTGAAGGTGGCATTCCAGCCAGCTTCGTTCTTGCTGGTCGAGGGCCCGTGCAGGATGGCCATGTGATGGCCGCGCTTGCCGAGTTCGGTGGCGGTGATGTGGGCGTTGGCCTCCGCTCCGGCGAGGGCACCGAAGCGTTCGTGGACGTAGAGGAGCCTCATGTCATTGGGGGGGGGATGACCGGAATTCTTCAACGAGCTGACGGACCTGGGGAAAGATCTGCAGGAAGCGGGCTTCGAGGGCGGCGGACGCGGCGAGCTGCCCATCGGGCCGGGATTCGGAGGCCGCGATCTCGATTTCGAGGGCAGCGGCCTCGAGTTGGAAGAATCCGAAGAGCGCGAAGCTGCCCTTCAGCGAGTGGGCGGAGCGGCGCAGCGTGATGAAGTCGGTGCCGGCGGCGAGGCGGACGAGTTCAGTCAGGCGGAGGGGCGTGTCGGTGACGAAGGCTTCGAGCAGTTCGACAACGCCTTCGGTGCCGAGGTCATCGGCGAGGGCCTTCGCGGTCTGGCGGGCGGTGGTGATTTCCTCGGTGAGGGCGGGATCGGCGGGAGCCGCGGATGGGGGGGTGGCGGCTTGGGTTGCCAGGGAAGGTTTGGGGGCGATGGCGGCTTCGGCGCGTTCGAGGGCGGCGTGGAGGAGGTCGGGTTTGACGGGCTTGGAGAGGTAATCGTCCATGCCGACCGCGAGGCAGCGCTCGCGTTCGCCGGTCATGGCGGCGGCGGTGAGGGCGATGATCCGGACGCGGTGACGGTTTGGGTTGGCGGCCTCGGTCTTGCGGATGGTCCGGGTGGCGTCATAGCCGTCGAGTTCCGGCATGTGACAATCCATCAGGATGACATCGTACGGGAGGCGTTCGCAGGCTTCGACGGCTTCGCGGCCGTTGACGACGAGATCGGCGACGTAACCCAGCTTCGTGAGCATGAGGGTGGTGAGGCGTCGGTTGATGTCGTTGTCCTCGGCGACGAGGATGCGGAGCGATGAGACCTCGGTCCGGCGCTGGGGGGCACCGGTGGAGGACGGGGTGGGGGAGGGGGCAGAGCGTGACACGGTACGATCGATGATCGAAGCGAGGGCGGCGCGCTTGAGGGGTTTGGTAAGGAAGGCGTCGACCCCGGCGCTGCTGCCGGTCTGACGGACGGAATCGGTGACGGTACCGATGAGGACGAGCCTTGGGGTGCGGCGTTCGGGGCTGAGGCTGATCTTGCGGAGCGCTTCGAGGGTCGCGGGGCCGAAGAGGTTGCGGTCGATGATGAGAAGGTTGGGAAGGCGGGGCAGGCGGAGTTGTTCGAGGAGGGAATCCTCGGTGCCGCAAAGGATGGGATCGGAGCCGAGGGAGGAAAGGTGGTCGCGAAGGGCGGCGCGGGTATCGGGGTGATCCTCGGCAACGACGACGTGGATGGGAGGGAACTGGGAACGTGCGGCTCCGTTGGGTTCGGAGACGGGGATGGTAAAGTGGAACTCGGAGCCTCGGGCCGGAGTGGACTCAACGTGGATGCTGCCGCCCATGAGTTCGACGAGGCGTTTGCAGATGGCGAGGCCGAGACCGGTGCCGCCGAAGCGGCGGGTGGTGGAGGCGTCGGCCTGGGTGAAGGGCATGAACAAACGGGAGATCTGTTCCTGCGACATGCCGATGCCGGAATCTCGGACGGCGAAGCGGAGCTGGGATTGGCCTCCACGGTGGGGGGCGCGTTGGATGTCGAGGATGACCTGTCCGTGCTGGGTGAACTTGATGGCATTGCCGACGAGGTTGAGCAGGATCTGACGGAGACGGCCGGCGTCGGCACGGACGTGCGAAGGAACGTCCGGATGGATGTGGACGACGAGTTCGATGCCCTTCTCGATGGACTTCTGCGTGAAGAGGTCCATGACCCCCTCGACGACGGAGTCGAGGTCGAATTCCTCGGCGAAGATCTCGATCTTGGAAGCCTCGATCTTCGAGAAGTCGAGGACGTCCTCGATGATGCCCATGAGGGCTTCTCCGGAGGAGCGGACGGCCTCGACCATCTCCTTCTGCTGGGCGGTGAGGTTGGAGTCGAGGAGGAGCGACGACATGCCGATGATCCCGTTCATGGGAGTCCGGATCTCGTGGCTCATGGTGGCGAGGAACTCGGATTTGGCGCGGTTGGCGGCCTCGGCCTGTTCCTTGGCGCTTTGGAGTTCGAGTTCGGCCTTCCGGCGTTCGGTGAGGTCGGTGACGGTGGCGATGGAACCGACGACTCGGCCAGCGCGGCGTTGGGGAACGCCGGTGATGAGGGCGTAGGTGGCAGTGCCGTCGCTGCGGCGGAAGCGGACCTCGTACGACGTGGACTCTTCGCGTTGGCGGGCTTCGCGCGCCTTCTGCAGGATGGCGACGTCCTCGGGGAAGACGAATTCGGCGGGGCTGCGGCCGATGACGTCGGCCTGGGGGAGGCCGACGAAGCGGGCGAAGGCCTCGTTGGCGAAGGAGAACACGCCCTGTTCGTCGCTGACGGTGAGGCCTTGTCCCATCAGGTTCATGACCTGAAGGGCGAAGTCGCGCTGACGTTCGATCTCGGCCTCGGTCTTCTTGCGCTGGATGAACTGGCCGACCTGGTTGCCGAGCGAGATGAAGAGCTGGAGGAGATCCTGGTCGGGATCGTCGGATTGGCGGGAGAACAGTTCGATGATGCCGAGGAACTCGCCTTCGGCGCGGCAGGGGAAGGCGAAGGCCCCTTGGAGGCCGCACTGGGCCGCTACGGCGCGGCGGGGACTGTCATGGAGGGCGGTGAAGTTGGAGATCCACAGGGCGCGGCCCTCGGTCCAGACGCGTCCGGGGAGGCCTTCCCCGGGGCGGGCCTGGAATCCCTCGGCGGCCCGGAGGAACTCGCCGTATTGGCCGTCGGGACTGACCCAGAAGGAGTCGGAGCGCAGGTGGCTGCCGTCCTCGTTGGGGGCCCAGAAGATCGCGGCGGGCCAACCGAGGGAGGTGGCGATGGCCTGGAGGCAGCGGGCGATGCCCGTGGGGATGGAAGTGGCCTCGGCGAGGGTGCGGGAGACCTCGTACTGGAGGGCGCGGCGGTGGTCGCTGCGGACGCGTTCGGTGATGTCGCGTTCCAGCGCCATGAAGTTGCAGATCTGGCCCTCGGCATCGCGGATCGGTTGGATTTCGAGGTGGAGCCAGTACTTCTGGCCGGCCTTGTTGTAATTCAGGATTTCGAGATCGACGGGTTCGCCGTTACCGAGGCGGTCGCGGATGGTGGCGACCGAACGGGGATCGGTTTCGGGACCCTGGAGGAGGTCGCCGGGCTTCCGGCCGGCGGCTTCGGCCAGGGTGTAGCCGGTGAGGCGGGTGAAGCCGGCGTTGACCCATTCGATGAGACCGCGGCGATCGCTGATGACAACGGCTTGATCGGTGCGGTCGGCGACGAGGGCGAGCTTGTGGGCGACGGCCGCCTGGGCGCGGAGCTGTTCCTCGGCGAGGCGGAGGGCGGCGTTTTGTTCCTGGAGGCGGGCGTTGGCGACGGTGAGTTCGTGCCGCTGGTGGCGCAGGCGTTCGGCGAGTTTCTGGAGGTCCGCGACGGTGGCCTTCTGGGCCTGGACGCTCTGGAGCAGGTCAAGGGCGGGATCGTGGATGGCGAAGTCGTCGAGAAGGAGACCGAGCTTGCGGAGGGTGCCTATGTCCGTCAGCCAGGGCGAACCGAGGAAGACGATGCCGCCGTCCTCGATGGGAATGATCTGGCCGCGCAGGAGGACCTCGGTGCCTGCGACCTGGATGAGGAAGAGGAGTTGGTTGAACTCGCGGAAGGACTCGATCGAATGCGGTGGCGGGATCTCGGGTTCGCGGAGGATCAGGACCTCGTCGAAGTTGGGGCAGCGGACCAGATCCGGACAGAGGCGCAGGAGGGAGGCGCCGGCTTGCGTGATCCTGCCGGTGGCGTCGCAGGAAAAGTGGAAAGGGAAGGCAACAGCGAATTGTTCCGGCGTCAGACCCACCTTGCCCGGGAGGAGGGAGGTCTGGGCTGGGGGTTGCATGGCGCGCCGCTGCGGAGGGATGGGTCAGGGAGTGGGGGCGGACCAGGCGACGCGGAACGTGTCGGATTGGGACTCAGGGGTCCGGTGGGCGACATGTTCGACGGTGACGGGGGTCTTGTACATCTCACCGAGGCCATCGAGGACGCCGACGACGAAGGGAGCCAGACCGTCGCGGTGGGTCTGGTAGTGGAGCAGGAGGCTGGATTCGGTCCGTTCGGTGATGCTGAAGCGGGGGGGCTTCAGGTTGGGGAACATCAACTTGATGCGGGAATGGAAGTTCGGGAGGCCGGCGAGGAAATCCGGCAAGTTGCGGCCGCTTGCCGCCAGTAAGTCCCCGTAGCCTTCGCGGGCGGTCTTGAGGATCCAATGGCGGCCGAAGGCGTTGAGGATTTTCTCGGCGGGCAGGCCCAGGACTTCACTGGCCGCACCGACGAGGCCGTAGGTCATGGAATCGGGGTAGCCCTCGTGGCTGAGGAACATCTCCTCCTCCACGCCCGCCTTCGCCTTGATCTGCTCCCACTTGTCTGGGCCGAAGCTGGTGCAGACCAGATCTTCGATGGCCTTGTTTACCATCCCGTACATGCCCCGATGCTAGAACGGACGCTGGGGGGACGGCGATGGAAATTCCGGGTCAGGCGGCGGATCCGGCGGCGTGGCCGGAAGCCCAGGCCCACTGGAAGTTGAAGCCCCCGAGCCAACCGGTGATGTCGACGACTTCACCAATGAAGAACAGCCCGGGAACCGAGCGGCTTTCGAGGGTTTTGGAGGAAAGTTCGGCAGTGTCGACCCCGCCCAACGTGACCTCGGCCTTGGGGTAGCCTTCGTCGCCGGCGGGTTGGATGGTCCAGCCTTCGAGTTGGGCGACGAGGGATTCCAAATCCTTGCGGGAGAACTGGGCGAGCGGGCGGTCGGGAATACCGCGGCTGCACCAGGCCTGCGCGAGGCGATCCGGCCAGACGGTCCGCAGCGCCTGGCGGGGCGTCTGCGTGCAGCGCTGGCGATCGGTCAACCAGGCGGGAATATCGATCCCGGGGAGGAGATTGACGTGGATGGGGGCGCCCGGTGGCCGGACAGAAGAAACCTGGAGGATGGCGGGGCCGCTCAGGCCGCGGTGGGTGAAGAGCACGGCTTCGCGGAATCGCGGGGTTTCACCGCCGGCATGGGTTTCGCACTCGATGGCGACGCCACTGAGGTCGGCGAAGCGCGCGGAATCGTCAGGAAGCCAGGTCAGGGGGACGAGGCCGGGGCGGGGTTCGATGACGCGGAGGCCGAATTGGCGGGCGATGCCGTATCCGAAGGGCGTGGCCCCGAGCTTGGGAAAGGACAGGCCGCCGACGGCGACCACCACGCTGCTCGCGCGGAAGGTGCCTTTGGACGTGGTGACCTCCCACGGGCGGACATCGGAGGGGTGGGCACGGAGGACGGACTCGATGCGGCACTGGGTGTGGATGCGCACGCCGACGTCGGCGCATTCGGCTTCGAGCATGCCGAGGATCTGGCGGGAGCTCTGGTCGCAGAAGAGTTGGCGGTGCTTGCGTTCGTGCCACGCGATGCCGTGGCTTTCGACGAGTTGGAGGAATTCGGCGGGGGTGTAGCGGGCGAGGGCGGACTTTGGAAAGTGGGGGCTGCCGTGGGTGACGTAGTTGGCGGCGGTGGCCCCGAGGTTGGTGAAATTGCAGCGGCCGCCGCCGGAGATGAGGATCTTGTTCCCCAGGCGGGCCTGGTGTTCCAGGACGGCGACGGAGCGGCCATTGAGGCCGGCGACGCGGGCGCAGAACAGTCCCGCGGCTCCGCCGCCGAGGACGATGACATCGAATTCGTGAGTCACGTTTTCTGGAGCGTATCGCCCGTTCCGGGCCGGGGCACGCCGGAATCGGGCGTTTGACAGGGGTCCGCAGCTTTTGCGATACCGTGGGCTTCGCCGAAGCCCGGCAGCAGTGAGTTGCCGGGCGCGGGGGAACCAGATTCCGGTGGCATTGCGGTACGCAAGGCCGCCGGACGGGGCGTACGACGCCGGGCAACCGGCGGCCAGGGCACCTTTCGGCCCGAGCCCGTCAGCTAACCTCGCAGGCATGGAAAGGGGCTGGAGTCAGATCGCTGGATCGCGGTCGGCGCTGCCCTTTTGGGACGTCCGCCGTGAATGCCATGAAAACTAGAGTTGGAACTCGCCAACGGGAGCTTTGGCTCCTGACAGGCAATCAAACCGCAGGATGGGCATCCGTTCCGGGTGGGACCGGGTTGGGGTTCCCGAAGCATTACTGAACCTCCACCATGCAAACTCCATCTTCGGGTCGGTTGCGCCTGGCGGGGCTCGCCTTGGCGGCGCTGGGCGTTGTCTTTGGGGACATCGGCACCAGTCCGCTGTACGCGCTGCGGGAATGCTTTGACGGGCCTCATGCCATGACGGTGACCCGGCCCCATGTGCTGGGAGTGTTGTCGCTGTTCTTCTGGTCATTGGTGCTGGTGGTTTCGATCAAGTACATCGGCTTCGTGATGCGGGCCGACAACAAGGGCGAAGGCGGCATCCTGGCTTTGTTGTCGTTGGCCTTCCCGGAACGCCGGGGCGGGACGGCCACGCGGGGCGTGGTGGCGCGGGTGATGGTGGCCCTGGGGTTGTTCGGCGCGGCATTGCTCTATGGCGACGGGGTGATCACACCGGCGGTGTCGGTGCTGGGTGCGGTGGAGGGTTTGAATGTCCTGGCTCCGAATCTGAAATCGTGGGTGGTGCCGATCACGGCGGTGATCCTGACCGGGTTGTTCATGGCGCAGCGGATGGGGACAGGAACGGTTGGGCGTGTGTTCGGGCCGGTGATGATCCTTTGGTTTACGGTCCTGAGCGTCCTTGGAGTGCGGGGCATCCTGAAGGATCCGAGCGTCATGGCGGCCCTGAACCCGTGGTACGGCATCCAATTCCTCGGGGAAGGAGGCTGGCACGTGTTTCCAATCCTGGGTTCGGTGTTCCTCGTGGTGACGGGCGGCGAGGCCCTGTACGCGGACATGGGTCACTTTGGGCGGCGGCCGATCCGGATCGCATGGTTCAGCCTCGTGCTGCCTGCGTTGTTCCTGAATTACCTGGGCCAGGGGGCATTGCTGCTGACGAATGCCGATGCGGCCCACAACCCGTTTTATCTTCTGGCACCCAAGTGGGCGCTGATCCCGCTCGTGGGCCTGGCCACAGCGGCGGCGGTGATCGCGTCCCAGGCGCTGATCAGCGGGGCGTTTTCGTTGACCATGCAGGGGATCCAGCTGGGATACATTCCGCGGCTCGCGATCGAGCACACCTCCGAGAGTGAGCGCGGCCAGATCTACATGCCGCAGGTGAACCTCTTCATGGCGATCGTGTGCCTCGCGTTGGTGTTCGGGTTCCAGACGTCTTCGAACCTGGCCGCGGCCTACGGCATCGGGGTGACGATGACGATGGCGATCGACACGATGCTGTTCTTCTTCGCGGCCCGGCGCCTGTGGAAGTGGCCATGGTGGGTGGCGGCACTGATCTGTGTACCGGCTCTCGTGATCGAGTCGTCGTTCTTCGGCGCGAATGCCCTGAAGATCGCGCATGGCGGATGGTTCCCGCTGGCGGTGGGCGTCGCCCTCTTCACCTTGATGGCCACCTGGAAACGCGGACGCCAACTTCTGTGGGAGCGGGTGCGTTCGAGTTCGATTCCGGCGGACAAGTTCATCGAGAGCATCGAGCGGCGGCAGCCGTCCCGGGTGGAAGGCACGGCGGTGTACATGGCGGGCAACTCGGACGGCACGCCGCTGGCGCTGTTGCACAACCTGAAGCACAACAAGGTGCTGCACCGGCGGATCGTGTTCCTGACGATCCAGGTGGACGAGGATCCCCGGGTGGCGGACGACGAGCGCGTCGAGATCGAGAAGCTGCCGCATGGGTTCTGGCGGGTGCGGGCGCGTTTCGGGTTCTTTGAGGATCCGGATGTGCCGTCGGTGCTGGCGACGTGTGCGGCGCGGGGGCTGGAGTTCAAGGAGAACGAAACCACGTTCTTCCTGAGCCGCGAGACGATCATCCCGGCGAAGAAGGCGGGGATGGCATTGTGGCGGGAGCACCTGTTCGCGGTGATGGCCCGGAACGCGCAGAGCGCGACCGCATTCTTCCGGTTGCCGGCCAACCGTGTGGTCGAGCTGGGAATGCAGGTCGAGATCTAGGCCCGGGTCTGGGCTGGTCAGGCGTCCGGCGCAGGGGCAGCCTTGCGTTGTGAAACTGCAGCAAGGACAGATCTGGAAGGCGGACGGCGAGCTCATCCGGGTCGTTCACCTCGAACGGCTCAAGGTGGGCTACAAGAAGCTCAAGAACCGCGAGTCCGGGGAGGGGACGCACCACGAGGCCACGAAGAAGGAGTTCTGCCGGTTGCTGAAGGGCGCCGAACTGGTGGAACCGATCATCGCGAACCTGCCCTGACGCCCCCTGCAACGGGGCGGCGACGTCCTCGTCGCCCTCTCTGGCCTTTCCCCGAGGCGATGAGGACATCGCCACCCCGTTCCGCTTCCCGTTCCCTCAAGGCTTGCCATTGATGGTTCGTGCGCCAGCCTTGTTGATCCCGATGAAAAAGCGTGTTTGGAAGATTGCCGGCATCAACTTCGACCACTTTCACATGGGGGATCTCCTCCGCATGGCGGTGGAGCATCCGCAGGTCGAGTTGGTGGGGATCTCGGACGAGCAGCCTGCGCGGATGGAAGAAGCCGTGCGCAAGCTCCGGATCCCGCGGGACCGGGTGTTCACAAATGAGGTCGAGTGCCTCGAAAAGACCCGGCCGGACGTGGTGATCCTTTGCCCGGCGGCGTCCAGTCACGGCGAGTGGGTGCGGCGCGTGGCCCCGGCCGGTGCCCATCTCATCGTGGAAAAGCCCTTCGCCGCTTCGCTCAAGGAGGCCGATGCGATGATCAAGGCGATGCCGAAGGATCGGACGCTGATGATCAACTGGCCTCTCCAATGGCTGCGGTCGCATCGGAAGGCCCACGATCTGGTGCAGTCGGGGGTGATCGGCGAGGTGTTGA
This sequence comes from Cyanophyceae cyanobacterium, assembly GCA_044356195.1. Lineage (GTDB taxonomy): Bacteria > Verrucomicrobiota > Verrucomicrobiia > Limisphaerales > UBA9464 > UBA6176. The sequence continues at coordinate 638 of JBIKWS010000009.1, read as the reverse complement.
ACGTCTGGCATTTCGGCGGCAACCGCGGGCCGTTGTGGCACGGCGCGGACAAGCATGAGAAGACGGCCGAACAGGTGGCCGCGGAGAAACCCCATTCCTGGTTTTACCAGCGGAAGCATGGCGGCGGTTCCCTGCTCGATTACCTCGGCTACGGCACGACGCTGGGGACGTGGTACCAGGGCGGACGCCGGCCGATCGATGTGACCGCGGTGGTGGACCAGCCGCCGGGGTTGGAGGTCGACGAACACTCCATCGTGGTGGCCCGGTACGCGCATGGGTTGTCGAAGTTCGAGACCCGGTGGGGAACCTTTACCGATCCGTGGACCATCCCACCGCAGCCGTCGTGCGGGTTCGTGATCGCGGGCACGGAGGGAACCATCCGCAGCGACGACTACGAGGCCTTCGTGACGGTGCAGACGCGGCGTCGGCCGAAGCCCGCGATGGTCGCGGCCCCCTTGCCCAAGGCACCGCACCGGAACCCGGTGGAATACCTGCTGCATTGCCTCGACCGGGGCGAACCCTTGCAGGGACCGGTCAGCCTCCCGATCAGCCGCATTGGCCAGGAGATCGTGGACGCCGCGGTGAAGAGTGCGGCAACCGGGCGGACGGTGAAGTTGTGAACGTTCCGGGAACAGTGT
>JBIKWS010000312.1:0-5235 GCA_044356195.1 Cyanophyceae cyanobacterium | reverse complement strand
TTGGTGCCGTCTTCTTCGCCCTTCCCGAGCGGTTCCCAGGGCGATGAAGAGATCGTCGCGCCGTCCTTGAGGGCGATTTGACAGGGCTTGGATGCGCCCACGATGGTGCGGTCATGCCCCAGACGACCGCGGGAACCTATACCCGATGGCTCGAGCGCATCCGCTCGGCCCCCACCTTCCAGGAATGCCAGACACCGCCCGAACGCTGGATGCAACATCTCTGGCGACACCAACGGCTGCGCCGGGAGGCGCTACGGACCGACGACGGACGTGCGGTGCGGGTGTTGCATCCGGGATTCTGGAATCGTTCTGCCGGCCCCGACTTCAAGGGAGCCATCCTTCAGTTTGACGACGGGCCTGCGGTCTCGGGAGACGTGGAGATCGACGTCGATGCCGGGGGCTGGTTCGGGCATCGGCACGCAGGAAATCCCAACTATCGCCAGGTCATCCTCCATGTCGTCTGGCAGGGGGGAGCGGCCGCGGCAGGGATTCCGGTCCTGACGTTGTCATCGTGGCTGGATTCCCCACTGGAGGAGTTGGTGCCGTGGTTGCTGGGCGAAGCTCCCGGACTGATCCCCGCCAACGTCCGGGGCGGATGCTCGGCTCCCCTGCGCCGCCTGGACGATGAGGCCCTGCGCACGCTGCTCGAGGACGCCGCACGACATCGGTTGGGTCGGAAAGGATCGGAATACGGCGCACGGGCCCGGCACTCGGGATGGGACCAGGCGCTTTGGGAGGGGCTGCTGGCAGGGTTGGGGTACCGCAACAACACGTGGCCCCTCCGCCGGATTGCCGAACTCGCCCCGCTTCCGGAGGGATCCGAGCTGGGATCGGTCGAGTGCGCCCAGGCGCGACTGTTGGGGTTGGGAGGGTTCCTTCCGCCGGATCCGGGATCCGGTATGCCGGGGTACGTCCGGGGCCTCTGGGACCATTGGTGGCGGGACCGGGCACGTTTTGGAACCGTGGTGATTCCGCAGGACGCGTGGCGACTGGCCGGCCTGCGCCCGGCCAACCATCCTCAGCGAAGACTGGCCCTGGCCGCGCACTGGATGCTGCAGCCCAACCTCCCGAACCGACTGGTCCAGGCGATCCTGGGTTCCGGGCCCGATGATCCGGTCAACGCGGTGGCCGAGGTCCTTCTGCCCCCGCGGGATCCCTTCTGGGAGCAACATTGGACCCTGGCCGGTCGGACGGGTGGGGTGAGTCCACTGCTGGGAAGCGCCCGCATCACCGACCTGGCCATCAATGTGATCCTGCCGTGGATCTGGGCGAGGGCCCAGGTGGCCCAAGGAACGGACGTTCGGGAACAGGTGGAACGGCGCTACTTCGGATGGCCAGCAGGCGAGGACAATGCAGTCCTCAGAATGGCCCGTCTGCGATTGATGGGGGGAGAACGGCGAAAACTGCCCCGCCGCGCCGCCCTCCAGCAGGGGTTGCTGCAGGTCTCCGACGACTTCTGCTCCGCCACCAACGCCCTCTGCCAGGGCTGCCGCTTCCCAGAGCTCGTGGCCAGCTGGTCGTGCGGTTCGGGATCGGACGGATCGGACGGATCAGTCGGATCCGTCTGATCCGTCTGATCCACCACCCCCAAAAACCCCTCAGTTCATCTCGCTGGGGGCGTTCGTGCCCTTCATGCGGCGGAAGGCAGCGGCGACGCTGCTCTTCTCCCATTCGGCGGTGAACCATTGGGCGAACGGGCTGCTGGAACGGCGTGAGCGCGCTTCGGCCATGAATGCGGGGAGGCCGGCCTTGAGGGTTTCCTCAGAGACGGGCTTGCGCTCCTTCAGGAAGAGGACGTAGCCGCCGTCGCGGGCCATGGCGAACCCGGAAACGCCACCCGGTTCGAGGGCAAACGCGGTGTCCTTGAGGGAGCCCAGATCGGCGTAGGGCGGCAGACCCGGCACCATCGTCATGGACTGGCTGAAGGCGGGAAGGTCAACGACCTGCTGCTTCTGTTCGGCGGCGAAACCGGCGAACGTCTTTCCGGCGGCCAGCGCGTTGGTCAGCGAATTGCGGAACGCCTGACCTGCGGAACGGGCCGCTTCCAGCGCCAGGAACCGGCGGTAGTCATCCGCAACGCGGGGTTCGATGCTGGCCAAGGGCGGGATGGTCGCGGCGATCCGCGCCTTGATCGCGAGGATGTAGGCGCCATTGGCCGAAGTCATGGGCTCGCTGAAGGGCGCATCCGCGGTCAAGCCCTGCAGGACGGTGCTCAGGTCGGGCAGGCTTTCCAGACCGAGGGGGCGCTCGCCACGGGCAAAAGGCTGGGTCAAGGCGACCCGCAAACCACGCTTGGTGGCGATCGCATCCAGATTCTCCGGCTTGATAGGGGTGATCTGGGCGAGTTCGTTGTAGGCTTCGCTGGCGACCTCGGCCGCACGGGCAGCCGCGCTGGACTTCACGGATTCCGTCCGCATGCGGAGAAGGGCAGCGTCCTTCGAGAGCACCACGCCCTGGTCGTCGAGGAAGGAATTCGTGGGCCGGGAGGCGTAGGCCTGTTCGAGGCGGTTGGTCAGGTCGGGCATCGCTGCCAGCTCGGCTTCGGCAGCCGCCAGGTGGTTGCTCGCGGGGAAATGCAGGTAAGAAACCACGAACTTCTCGGCGATCCGGTAGTTCTGGGCGCGGTTCGTGTAGAACTGGCCGAGGCCCTCGGGCTTGACCGTCACCGAGCTCATGAAATTGGTGCTGACGAAGAACACGGCACTCGCGACGGCTTCCTCGTTCTCACGGCGGTATTCGGCCTCGGCCTCACGCGGGGTGACCAGGGAATCGGGAATCGAGAGGACGTTGACCAGGGTCGACTGCTCGACCTGCCGGCGGAGGATCGCGAGGTAATCGTCCTCGCGGCCACCCATCGTCTTGATGCGCTCGATCAGCGCCGGATAGGTCGATTGCCCGGTCGCCTGATCGCGGAAGGCATCCCGGACCACGCTGGCGAGCACTTCGTCGTCGGCGACGATGCCCATGCTCTGCAGCTTGAAGTCGATGAAGGCGGTCTGGGCGGCGACCTCGTTGCGCTGCTCCTCGCTCATCGAGCGGCGGCGGTCGGAAAGGCTTTCCTGGAGGCCCAGTTGGCGGATCCGCTCCACGATCTCATCCCGGGTGATGTCGTGACCGTCCACGGTCCCGAACAGCCCCGCATTCCCGCGGACCAGCGCGGTCAGGGAGGATTGATCGCTGCCGCTCCAAGCCACAAAGCTGACGATCACCGCCACAACGATGATCCACCAGAGGACTGCCGAATGCTTGCGAATTGTACCGATCATAGTGCCTGACTGAGTTGGCGAACGTACCGGCGGCAGGGAAACCGGGTCAATGGGCGTTTCAGCCATTCGTTCGCGAAATCTCCGATTTCTGCCTCATCTGGGACGAAACCAGAGGGCATTCCCCGTCTCAGAGCGGGTTGCCGGTCCACGGCGGCAACGACCGCAGATAGTCCGGGTCCGCTCCGCGGAGCACCGCACACTGATCGCTGATCCGCCGGGCAATCAGCACTCCCGAGGCGCGCTGGGCGAACAACGGTCCCATCAGGATCGAGATCACGCCCGGAACCACGATGCATACCGCCGTCGGTACCGGTAACCCCATGCGGCGGCCAAAGATGCCACCGAGCAGCAGGATCACCCCGGTGACCACCCAAACCCCCGCCAACAGCAACCGACGACGGCGCTCCAGGGCGTGGTCCTCACACAGCACCAGGTCCAGGTGGATCGTGCGGCTGAAGACAAATGCCGCGATTACGAACGCGAGCGGCGTGCACAACAATGTGAGGATCAACCAGGCCGGGTGCCACGAGTAGGAATGTCGCATCCGCCAAGTCCCAGGGGCATTGCAACGCACGCAGCGGGCCGGTGGGCTCGCGCCAAACCGGACCACCAAGGTGCGTCCCAGGGCGAAGGTTCCCCGCGCCGGATCGGCGTCCGCCGGCGGCGCACCTTCCCGAAGGCGTTGAAGGAAAATGGGCTTGCACGGACCACAGACCCAGACGCCCGCCAGGTGCAGCAGGTCTTCCTCCGAGTGTTCCGCGCCACATTCGTGACAGGGCTTCATGCGATGCGGTCACGAAAGGCGCGGAGTGCCTGGGCCTGACCCGGATTGAGCATGGAGAGATAGGCAAGCCGGCCCTCGAACCGCGCCCGGGCCTCGGCCGACACCGGTTTCCCCTCCCGTTCCGCCTTCGCCTGCTGGTGGGCTTCGGCCCGCATTCTCCGCCGATCCTGACGCGAAAGACCGGCGATATCGTTCACGACCACTCCTGTCACCGTCTGCCGCCCACCACGCGACGCGAGGAACGTCTTCTGCCGGTTCACCGTGAACCCTTCCGCCACGATGATCTCCGTCGCCCGTTCCCGTAGCCCGATCATCGATCCACGCGCCACGTCGCCCGAGAAGGTGAGGTCGTCGGCGTAGCGCGTGTAGGTGCAGTCGAACTTCCGGGCCAAACCCGCCAACCGCCGGTCCAGGCGCAACACCAGGGCGTTGCACAACCCTGGACTCGTGGGCGCGCCCTGCACGCAGTGCCGCTGACCCACCGGGACGTTCCGCACGACACCCTCGATCTCGACCGGTTGCCGACGGGATTCCGTACACAACGCCGCCAGCGTCGCCGCCACCGGATACGCATACCCGTAGGCGATCAACAGCCCGCGCACCCGGGCGAACGTCACCGAGGGAAAGAAGTCCTGCAGGTCGAGGTGCAACACGAAGTCCCGGCCCACGTGGGGATCGGCCCCGGTCCGGATGCTGCGCCCGGTGACAAAGCCATGCGCGTGCTGGGAAACCGGAAGCCGGCGGACGAGAAGCTCGTGCAGTCGGCGTTGGATCGCCTTCAACCGCCGTTTCGGCGCGAAGAGCACCCGCGTGCCCCCGGACCGCTTCGGCACTTCAAAGGCCACGTAATGGACACAACGGTCGTGGGTCCGGTGCGACGCGAAGTGCCACAGCATCCCCAACGAAAGGCCCAGTGCCTCAGCGACGTCGTCTTCCGTCTTCCACACCGGCAGGCCCAGTCGCGTCAACTGTTCCTCATCCGTGAGCAGGTCGCGGAGCTGTCGGTTCCGCGTCCGCAACGTCGGTCCAAACATCCGGTCGGCTTCCGCCTTGGACATCGTCGGCGCCGGCTTGCCGAAACGGAGGTTGATGGGGGCCCGGGCCTTCGGAAACAGGCGTGGATCCCGGAGGGCCCGACGCCGGTGCCCGGGCTTCAACGGCCCACCCGAAGTATCGATGGCCTCC
>JBIKWS010000008.1:0-17719 GCA_044356195.1 Cyanophyceae cyanobacterium | reverse complement strand
GTCCTTGGCCACCGTCACCAGCGAGGACTCCAACTCCTCGAACAAGACCTTCCGCGCCTCCCGGAACGAGTCAATGTAGGCATAGGACCCGTTGCCGCGATCGGCGAGCAACTCCATCGTCGCGTCATTATAGTTCCCCATGCCGAAGCCCAGCACGGTCAGGAACACACCCGACTTCGCCTCGTCGGCGATCAATCCCAGCAACTGTTCCCGGCTCGTCTCGCCCACATTGAAATCGCCGTCGGTGCAGAGGATCACTCGGTTCACGCCGTCCGCGACCCGGTTCGTCCGAGCCAGGGCATACGCCGTCCGAATTCCTGCCGAACCATGCGTTGACCCGCCCGCGCGCAGCCGTTGGATGGCATCCAGGATCGGGCCGGGCTCGCCGCCGTTGGCAGGCATCAGGGCCACGGCCGATTCCCCGGCATAGGTCACGATGGACACATGATCACGGGCCGTCAGTTGGCCCGTCAGCAGCCGCAGGGATTGCTGCACGAGCCCCAGCTTGTTCTCCGTGTCCATCGACCCACTGACATCGACGAGGAACACCAGGTTTGCCGCTGGCCGCTCACGTCGGTTCACTTCCCGTGCTTTCATGGACACCCGCGCCAACCGATGCCCGGGTGCCCACGGACACTCCGACACCTCGACACGGGTCGCGATCGGATGCGGTCCTTTCACCTCCGGCGACTCGTACCGGAAATAGTTGATCATTTCCTCCACCCGCACCGCATCCGCAGGAGGCATCCGCCCCTCGCGCAGGAAGCGCCGCACGTTGGCGTAACTGGCCGTGTCCACATCGATGCTGAACGTCGAGAGCCGGGCCTCGGTGACCGGTCGGAACGGAGCCTCCGCAACGCCGGAATAACGCTCGCCTGCAAACGCGTCGGCGGTCCGCAATCCACCCAATTCCGCTCGTGTCTGCGCCTCCTCGGCCCCGGGTCCCGGTCGCGGGATCAGGCCGTAACGCTTCATGAGCGTGGGTTCCATGGTCTGCACTGTCGGGCGCTCCGGTGAAGCTCCGGCTGCCGGTGCGGCATTCGCCCGATCCGCCTGTACCACTGGTACCCCGGCCATGCCCGGGGCTGCCTCGCGATCCGATGCCACCACAGCCCCCTGAGGCTTCCGGGTGCCCGCTGAAACCTTCAAGCGCGACGAGTCGACAGGCGCAACCGGTGCTGGAGGCGGGGCGGGTTTGGAAAGAGGCGCAGCAACCGACGCGGGCGGCGGCGGAGCCGAAGGCGCACTCGCAGGCGCCGGAACCACGTCCGACTCGCCACGCCGCCCACCGCGATGGCGGGGCGCATCCGCGGGCGCTACAGCCGGCGCGAGCGCCTCTGGCAACGGCCCGTAGCGTGGCCCATCCGATACCTCTGGCGACTGCTCCGAGGGAGGCAGGGTCCGGGGCCAGATGAGGAAGGTCACCGCCAGGGCAGCCGCACCGGCCAATCCCAATCCCCACGCCGGCTCCAGCAACCATCGCCACCAACCGCCGGTCTCCGGACGACGTGCCGGCACGGGAACCTCCGGCTCCTCCGCGCTGGCCGCCGCTTCGATGATCGCCCGTTGCTCCGGGAGCAGCGCTGTCACCGGTTCCGTCGTCATCTCGTCCTGCAACTGGGTGGCGCAGGCCCGGATCGCATCGACCTCGGCCGCGAGCGCGGGATCGGCCGCCACCAGTGCCGCGACCCGACGCATTTCATCGGCAGGAAGTTCGCCCAGTGCGAAAGCCGTCAATTCGGGAGAATCTGGATTCAGGTTCATGGGTTCCTCCGGGTTCATGCGATTCGGGATCCAAGTTCGCGTCCTTCCGGACGTTCGAGGGCGAGCATCTGCCGCCGCAGGGTCTTGAGGGCCGTATGCAGCAGGAACCCCACGTTCCCGACGCTCAGGGAGGTCACGGCAGAGATCTCCTCGTAGCTCATCTGCCCCTGGAATTTCAGCCGGACCACCTCGCGCTGGTTGGCGGGCAGTCGCTGCATCAGCGCCAGCACGTTGCTCGCGGAGTCGGCGGATTCGGCCGCGGCCGCCGGACTCGGTATTTCCGAAGGCCGGGTTTCAAGGTCTACATCCGTCAGGGGGCTCATGCGTCGTTCCTTGCGGAGCACATCCAGCAACCGGTTCCGACACACGGTGAACAGCCAGGGGGCGAGCCGGCCCTGGAGTTCCCCGGGTTCCTGCTCGCACAACCGCAGGAAGGTATCCTGCACCGCATCGCGGGCGACGTCGGGATCGCCCGCAATCGAGAGCGCATAGCGAAGCAGGGACGCCTCGTGGCATTCGAGGGCTTCGCGGACCCATTCGGCGCGGGTCACGGATTCCGGCGGAGTCATTTTTGTTGGAGTTGCTTCCGTGAGGACAACGGCGGTGCTGGAAAATCCTTTGCAGAAAAGAATACGTACTTGCGGCGGGCGAGGAATGGGCGCTTATTTGCAACGCGTTTGCATCACGTCATCCCTCACCGGTGAATCCATCGTTGTCCATCACGTCCGCGACCGTCCAGCCCAGCCTTGGATCCAAGGGGCCATACCGCCGCGCCTTCACCCTGATCGAGTTGCTCGTCGTCATCGCCATCATCGCCATCCTCGCCGGTCTTCTCCTCCCTGCCCTCGCCTCCGCCAAGAGCCGCGCCCGGCAGACCGCCTGCACCTCCAACCTCCGTCAGGTCGGCATCGCCCTCCAGATGTACAGCGAGGATTACCGGGGTTATTTCCCCGAAACGTCGCACACCGGTTCCACCAACCAATCCTGGATCTACACCCTCGCTCCCTACGTCGGGAACGTCTCCAGCATCCGCATTTGCCCGTCCGACCCCAAGGGACGCGTCCGCCGGACCAACGATGCTTCCAGCTACATCCCCAACGAGTACCTCGCCGTGGACCAGCGCGACGGTTTCGGCCGGGTGCAAGAATCGTTCCGCAAGATCGACCAACTACCGAACCCCACCGAGACGATCACGGTGTTCGAAATCGCGGACGCCAAGGACGCCTCGATCTACAACGACCACACCCATTCCCGGAACTGGTTCAAGGGATGGGCGACGGTGTTGACGGACATCCAACCGGATCGGCACCGCACGGGAAATTTCAACGCGGACCGCACCGGCGGTCCGGCCAACTACCTCTTCCTCTGCGGACACGTCGTCTCGATCAAGGGCGCCACGTTGAAGGCCCGCGTGGACCGGGGTGAGAACATCGCGCGCCCGCCCAACTGACCAACGCCGACGGATCGACCATTTCCCACACATCGCAGACACCCCATGACTGTCACAACCATCATGAACTCGAAACTGACCATCGCCCTGCTTGCTGCCGCGGCCCTTTCCGCCCGCGGACAGACGTACATCAGTGAGGACCACGTCGATATCGGGATCGGCTATGACGCCGGCGCCTTCGATCTCCACATCCATCAGGAGGAACCCGTCGATACCGAGTACGCACCCGACGAAGCCATCTTCCTCATCGGGGACAGCGCTCGGCAATTGTCGCCGGGCGGAGCCTTCGCGGGCTTCCTTGGCGCGGCTGGGAACGCGGTCTGGATCGTGCCGGACGAAGAAGTCGCTGGGCTTCCCTTCATCGGATTCGGGACTGAGGAACTCACGGCAGCGGACTGGTTGAGCAACATCTCCCTGTCCGTCACCGGTGTGAACGGCCCGGGCGAGTTCTCGATCTGGTCGGTGGGATCCTTCGGGGCGCCCACGCTGCGGGTGAATTCGACCGACGGCCTCAATGGTTCGGATGTGTTGAGCCTGATTCCCGGCAGCCATGGCCACTTCAATCTCGGCTTCACCGCGCCGGGCGTCTACGAGGTCGACTTCGTCGCTTCGGGCACGCACGCCACGGACGGCGTGATCACCTCGGCCCCGGCAACCTACCGTTTCGAGGTGGTTCCCGAGCCTTCCACCTGGGCCCTCCTGATTCTGGGTGGCGCGGGTCTGGTCGCCTTGGGACGCCGCCGGAACCACTGATCAAAGCCTGACTTTTCCGCCTGACCCACGGACGGTTCCCGAGCGACTTCCGCTTCGGTGACCGTCCTTTCCATTCTCCCATGCACGCCAGTATCCGATGCCTGCTGACCGCCTGCGTGGCGGTTGCCTCCTGCCTCGCCCTGTGGGCGGCAGACCCCACCCCACTCGTCAACTCGCACGTCGATATCCGGATCATTGATCGCCCCGGGGAATCCAATCGGCTTGGGCTCGTGGTTCTGGATTCGGATACAGGCACGCGCTACCCAGCGGAGGAGGCGATCCTGGTGGCACCCACCGCAGCACGGAACGAGATCCCGCCGGGCTTCGAAGTCTTCGGAGAGGTCGGCGCACCGCTATGGATCCTCCCCCAGAGCCAGGATCCCGCCCTGGTCTACCTGGGAGTCTCGGCCGAGGAGTTGCCGCAGGGAGTCTTCAGCTCCCGGTTCGCCATCGAACTCGTGCGGGTCGATGGCCCCGGCGATTTCTTCCTGTGGCAGTTCGACACCTTCTCGAACCTCGTGATGGGGATGAACTCGCGGGACGGAATCTCAACGAACGATCTCGTGCGCCCCCTGCTGGGCGGCCACGAACACTTCAATTGGGGATTCAACGCCAGCGGCTACTACGAGGTCGTGATGCGCGTCACCAACAGTCGTACCAACGGCACCGAGGTCATCACCCACACCAGTGAGGAGATCCCGCTGCGCTTCGGCGTCCAGCCCTATACGATCCCCTCGCCCGCCATCGCCGCCACGCTGTCGCGGCCGGCCTGGACGGGCGGCACCCTCACCTGCGAATTGACCGGCACTCCGAACCGGGCCTACCCCCTCGAAACTTCCGAAGATCTCATCCGCTGGACGCCCGCAGGAACCGCGACCCCGGACAACGCCGGCAAGGCCGTGGTTTCACTATCTGCCTCAGTCCCGGGCTTGTTCCTCCGGGCGCGGACTCCCTGAGGCTCACCGTGAACGGGGTAGCGAGGTCCCCGTCGCCGTCTTCGAAGCCACTCCCAAGGCGATGAAGACATCGCCACCCCGCTCACAGACGGGGAGGCGACGTCCCCGTCGCCGTCCTCAGAGCCCTTCCCTAGGGCGATGAAGACATCCCCACCCCGCTCACGGACGGGGAGGCGACGTCCACGTCGCCGTCCTCAAAGGCCCTTCCCCAGGCCCTGAAAGTTTTCAAGGTCCGGGTCTGGACCAATCCCACATCCGTCCGCATAGATACTGGTTATGGGTTCTGTGGGACTGGAGATCACCCTGCTGTTCGTCCTTTTGCTGGCGAATGGCGTTTTTGCCATGGCCGAGATTGCGGTGGTCTCGGCGCGCAAGGCCCGACTGCGGCGACTTGCCGAACAGGGCAGCCGGAGTGCGCGGGCCGCACTGGAATTGGCCGAATCCCCCAATCGCTTCCTCTCGACCGTTCAGGTGGGAATCACGCTCGTCGGCATCTTTGCCGGTGCCTTCGGCGGTGCCACCCTTTCGGCGAAGCTCGCCGTGCCACTGAAGCAGATCGAATTCCTCGCGCCCTACGCGGACAAGATCGCCTTCGCGCTGGTGGTCGCCGTGATCACCTACTTCTCGCTGGTCCTGGGCGAACTGGTTCCGAAGCGGATCGGCCTGAGCAACCCGGAGGGCATCGCCATGAAGGTCGCGATTCCCATGACGTGGCTTTCCCGCGCGGCACACCCGCTCGTGACCTTCCTGAGCACGTCGACGGACGGACTCTTCCGTTTGCTGGGATTCAAGCCCGAGAAGGAGACGGCGGTCTCCGAAGAGGAAGTACGGGTACTCATGCAGGACGGCGTGCGCGCCGGGGCGTTCAACAAGGTCGAGAGCCACATCGTCCACAGTGCGCTCGAACTCGACCAATTGCCGGTGCGCGAGATCATGACGCCGCGACCCAAGGTGATCTGGCTCAATCAGGAGGATTCCCACGATCTGATCTGGCACAAGATCGTGGTCAGCAGCCATTCCCACTTTCCGGTCTACCACCAGACGCGCGACCAGACCGTCGGCATCGTCTCGGTGAAGGCGATCTACGCCAACCTCGCCGCCGGAGGCACGGTGAACCTCCGTGACCTCATGGTCTCCCCGCTCGTCGTTCCCGAGACGCAGACCGTCCTCCAACTGGTCGAGACCTTCAAACAGGCCGGAAAGCACATCGGCATGGTCAGCGACGAGTACGGCAACATCGTAGGCCTCGTAACCCTGAACGACGTGATGGAAGCCATCGTCGGCGAATTCCCCACCCAGGGCGAACGGGCCAAGCCGGCGGCCCGGAAACGCGATGACGGGAGCTGGCTCGTGGATGGGATGATCGATCCCGAAGCCTTCGAACACGCCGTCCCCGGGTTCAAGTTCGGGGACGGCGCCTATACCGAGTTCCAGACCCTGGCCGGCTACCTGGTGAAGCAGTTCGGCCGGATCCCTGCCGAGGGCGAATCCATCATCGCCCAAGGCTTCCAGTTCGAGGTTCTCGACATGGACACCCACCGGATCGACAAGATCCTCGTCCTGCCCGTCCGGAAGGAATGACGGTCACTCCGACCCTGGACCGGAGGCCTTGCGCGTCGAGCGCTGCTGCATCCAGATCACATCCTGGTTCCCGGCGGAAGCCACGTTCAGCGGCAGGTCCGTCTTCGACAATCGCGGGATCGTCCGCGGATCCTTCCACTTGCGGATCTCCGAGTGCCCGTCGGCGAAGGACATCCCGCCCGCCCTGCCGTGGTAGCTCGCCGGATAATCCACGATCTTCAGCAGGTTCGGCGAATTCGGGTAACCCGCCATGTCCACCACGAAGTACCCGTCGTTGATGGAATCCTCACGCTCATCCAAAAGCACGAACGTCTGCGACGGTCCCGGATTGTTCATGTCCGTCAACTTGCGGAACACCTGCCAACCCGGTCCCGACTCGTTCCATCCGGGGCCGCCCACCCAGTTGTTCATCGACATCGAGCGGATGCGGGGAACCTTCCGACGTGAGGGCTCGATCCCCATGGACCGGTCGGAGGGGCACTTCCAGATCGCCTTGGACCCACCGCAATACTTCCACAGCGGACTGCGGAGCGTGTAGTTGGTGTGGTTCCAGTTGCTGGGATCCGACGGATTGTTCAGCGACAACCAACTGCCAGCGGTCCAGTTCGGAACCTCACGTGTCGAACCGGGGGGCATCCAGTTGGCCGCGCCCACGAGGTTCTCGTTGTTGTCCTCGGCATATAGACGCCAAGCGAGCGTCATCTGCTTGTGGTTGTTCATGCACAGGATGCCCTGTGCCTTGGCCTTTGCGTTGCCCAATGCCGGCAGGAGCATGCCTGCGAGGATGGCGATGATGGCGATGACGACGAGCAACTCGATCAATGTGAACGCCGCCGCTGCTGGATGGCCCCGGGTCGGGCGCGAAACCGGACTCAATGGTTGTTGGATGCGCATGGTGGTGGTCGCTGTTGTCCGCTTCGGCAGTTCACATGGAATTCCCGGAAGCGGGGATCTGTATGAGGAACCCCGAACAGTTGGAGAATTTTGCGGGTCCTGTCAACCCACCCCTTCCCCCCAAGGATTCGCCAGGTGGGTGGAATGCGCCCGCCCATCTGGGTGATTGCTCCGCCGGATCCCACCCGCTTCCATCGGTCGATCCATGAGAGTTCCGAAAATCCTGGCGTGCCTCGCCGCAGTCACGATGGCCGCAGCACGGCTTGCCGCCGACTTCCAGATCCGCGATGGCGACCGCGTTGTCTTCCTCGGTGACAGCATCACCGAGCAGCGCCTCTACACCACCTACATCGAGGCGTACGCCCTCACCCGGCATCCGAACTGGAAGATCACCTTCCGGAATGTCGGCTGGGGCGGCGACACCGCCTGGCTCCGGCAACGCGCCCACCCGGATGAGGGCCAACTCTTCAAGGCCGAGGGTGAGGAGCTTTCCGCGAAGGTGACCGATGCGGTCGCCCGCGGGCTGGGTCGCGATGTACTCCCGTTGAAGCCGACGTTCGTCACGGTGAAGTTCGGAATGAACGATCACTCATACCAGAAGTTCCGGCCCGACATCTTCCGTGCCTATGCGCGCAGTCAGACCGAAATCGCCAGGGTGCTGGGCAAGGCCGGCGCACGCGTCACGTTCCTGACGCCGCAACCCATCGAAGAACGGCGCCCGGACCCGGACAATGACGAGCGGAACCAGTCCCTGCGAAAGTTCTCGGACGGTTTGCGTGCCGTTTCCGAAACCACCGACGCGGGCTTCGTCGACCAGTTCATGCCCTTCATGAAGCTCATGCTGGATGCGCGGGCGGAGAACCCGAAGGCCTTCATTGGCGGAGGCGATGCCGTCCATCCCGGGCCTTCCGGCCAGACCCTGATGGCGTGGGCGGTGCTGAAGGGCATGGGAGCCACCCCGCTGGTGTCGACGGCCCACATCGATGCTACCACCCAGACCGCAAAGACCGAGGCCTGCACGGTGTCCGGCGTGAAACTGACCGACGGCGTGCTTTCCTTCGATCGGCTGGATGCCTGCCTTCCGATGCCCATCGATCCCCGTGCGGAGGCCGCCCTCAAGCTGGCACCCGTGCTGGCGGAACTCAGCCGACTCGAACTCAAGGTCACGGGCTTGTCCGCCGCCCATTATGAGCTCTACATCGATGGGAAATCCGTCGGCAATGCCTCGTCGAAGGAACTCTCCGAGGGATGGAACCTCTCCAACGCCGGCGGGCCGATCACGCAGCAGGCGCGCGAGGTCCTGGCGGCCGTCTTCGCCAAGAACGACGTGTTCTTCAACCGCTGGCGCAACGTCCAGTTGTACAACCTCCCGGGCTGGGCGCGTGGGGCGGACATCGAGTCCCAGCGCCAGGCTGAAGTCGCGCGGTTGGACGCCCAGATCGCCGAGCAGGAATCCAGGCTCGAAGTCCTGCGAAAGCCGGTCAGCCATCGCTTCGAGTTGAAGCCCGTCCAACCCTGAGACTTCTCACTCCTCCGGTGGCAACTCCTTGAGGAGCTTGTCCACCGCGAGGGCGTAATCATCGTCGGGCACCTGCGACAGGAACTGCCGCAGGCGCTCGCGTGCCACCTTCAACTCACCCTCGAGCGCATTCGCGAGCACGAGGGTGACGAAGAACTGGCGGTGCAGGATCGCCCGTTCTCCCCCTTCCGGCATCCGTTCGAGTCCTGACGCGACGCCGGCGAGGATCGTTCCCGGATCCGTCCCCTTCGGAAACGTGCCCGCCTTGAGCCGCAACCCGAATTCTGCCATACGCAGGGGCACCGAATCCGGATACGTCTTCAGGGCAGCGAGAACCGTCTCGATGGCCCCCGACAGGTTCCCGCGCAACATCTGGGCCTTCGCCAGTGCGAGGAGGAACCGCTCCTCCGGGTAGGTTGCCACACGCTCCCGCAGGACCGATTCCAGGCGCCCGAGATCCGGAGGGTCGGCGGACAGGATACCCACGACGTGAAGCCCAAAGCTCTGCGAGCGCCGCGGGTCCAACCGCATGGCACGGGTTGCTTCAGGTCCCACGTCCGTGGCGCTGGCGCGCATCAGCATCCGAAGCAGTGCGAGGTTCTCCAAGGCCATCGCCGCCCGACGCGGATCCGGATGTTCGCCCAATCGTTCCAGCCGCCCCAGGTCGCCCCGCACGCGTTCCTGCTGATCCTCCGGCAACCGTCGCAGCAGTCCCGTGATCCCGCCGGAATCGCCCTTCGTGTCCCACGTTGCACCAAACGCGCTGGCGCACTCGTGGGCGATGATCCCCGCCAGCAACCGAGGATCTTCCGGACGCAGCTTCAGGGCCGCCCGGAGGTCCGGCAGCGACGCCGCTGGATACATCAGTGAGACCGTCAGCCGTTCACGTTCGGTCCGTGACGTGGGCGGCTTGCGGTTGGCGGCGACCGTCGCATCCATGGATTTCACCCGCGCCCTCCAGATCAAGGGCCAGGGATCGTCCGGGGCCGACGCGACCGACCGATCCAGAAGAGCGGTCGCCTCCCGTATCGTGGCTTCGCACTTCTGGAAGGCCTCCGTTCCGCTGGGTGCGCCCAGAAACCCGACCGTTTCCGGCGTGCGCACCCATCCGCGCATGGCCACCTCAATCAACTGGATGCCCCGGCACGCGAGTGCGCGCGCGTTTCTGGACTCCGATCCGATCAGCGGTGTCAGGATCTTTACGGACTCCTCTTCATTTCCCTTCAACCAGAGCGCGTCGGTCAAGGAAAGGCGTGCGTCCGCCGAGGTCGGCTCCGCCTCGAGCCATCGACGCGCCAATTCCAAAGCCGCGTCGCACGACGCGTTGAACGCCTCGCGAGAAACCCGGCGCTCCAACCGCGCGATGCGCAACAGGACGGGCGCATCCGAAGGCTGCCCCTTCAATCCCGTCCTCAACTCGCGCAACACGATCCGGACATCGGGAACGTCGTGGTCACTGTGCCATTCCTCGACCGCGCTCGCACCGAGTTGGCCACCGAACTCCACCTTCGGAAGTTCAACCGCAGCGCGGAGGCGATCGATCATGGAACCGCTGACGGCTGCACTGAGGCGGCCCACCAGGACCAAGGTCCAGAAAAAGCCGAACCCGAGCCGTCGCCACTGTTTCGCCAGCAAGGAGGGGAACGCGTTCATTGAAATCGGGATCTCTTATGCAAAGGGCCGGGACGACGGATCGTCCCGGCCCGTTCGTCAGTTCACTCCTCCATCATTCGCCGGCCCGGGCCGGCTGTGGAACCGGAGCGCTGGGATGCGCGGCGAGGTACGCGTCGACATCCTTCGTCACCACCAACTGTCCATACATCACCTGGCCGTGGCCAGGGAACGTGCAGACGTACTCGTGGATGCCTTCCGCCGTGGGAGCCTTCAGTCGCAGCACCTCGCGTTGGTCGGCGTCCAGCAGACGCGTACCGGCCCAGACGTCGGCACTGTTCGGCACATAGGCACGACCCTGACGATCCCGGTCCTCCGGTTTCATGAGCAGCGCGGCAGCCACCACGTTCTCACGGGTGCCGGGCTTCACGACCACCAGGTTGTGCGGCATGAAGTCGCCATTCTCGACCGTGACCTGGAAGTCCTTGCCCGCCTCGACCACCAAACGCGGCGCGTCAAAGCGCATCTGCTCGCGGACGGTGCGGATCACGAACGCCGAAACCCGCAGGCTCTTCAATTCCTTGCGCAAGGCCACGGACTCCGCCGCGGGAACAACGCCGGCGAGATCGTCGGCGAACTGGATGGTCTCCACGTAGTCCCCGCTGGTGCGATCGGCCGCCGGGATCTTCGCTGCCCACGCCACCAATGCGCGGGCCGCCTTGCCCGCCGAGGCCGCCGGCCAACCTGCCCGGGGAATCGAACGGAGCCCCTGCGCGGCCGACACGACCTGCTCACCCTTCTCCAGCAATCCCGTCAACTGGTTGAACGTGGTCGCCGGATCCAGGTTCATGGACACCATCGCCCGGATGGCCGCCCGCTGGATGGCTCCCACCGGATCGCCACCCACGGCGTATTGGCCCGAACGTGCCGGTGCCGGGATCTCCGACTTCCGCATCACCTCGCGGCGGTCGCGATCGAGGACCACCAGCGAGAACCCATCGAGCCGGCGCCCCAGGTCGCCTTCCGTCCGGTTCCAGACCGCCACGGAGTCAATCGGCTGATCGCCCCCGAGGTCGACTTCCCACCACGGACGGTCGCTGCTCTCCGCCGTGTGGGTCTGGGTGCCGCTACCGAAGTCTGCATCCGTCCGTCCGTCCACCGCCTTGCCGGCATCGCCGCCATTCGAGGTGGTGGACTGCCGGGCCTTCGCTCCCTGGGCGATGTTGCGGCCGTTGCTCATCACCTGCACCTCGGCCAAGGTCAACGTGCCACGTCGTGGCAACTCGATCCGGACGTAGCGGCCAATGCCGGACCCACGCGCCTTCGCAGCGGTGGCCAACGCCTCGGGAACGGCCGTCACCATGGGTACGACCTTCGACTGGAGCTTCGCACGGAACGCCGGATCCAGGATCAGCGGCAGACCATTCAGGACATCCACCACCTTCCGTGGATCGGCACCGGCCGCTGCCCACACCGCATCAAATCCGTCGTCGGCCAACGCCAAGGCCGCCCACGCGCCTTCGCGGACACCTTGATGCCCCGAACCTTCCGCCGCGGCCTGGACACGCGCCCGCAAGGCCTTCACTTCCGTCGGGGATTCTGAGGCGAGCATCCGACCGAGTGCCGACGCCGAGGCCGGATCCGTGGCCGGATCATCCAAGGCATCCAGCAAAGCCGCCACGCGGGTCACTTTCCGCGATTGCGCCAACTCAGCCAGGGCCACGCCCCGGTCGAGATCGGCAACATCGGGACGTCGCAGGATCGCACCCAGCACGCCGGGGGTCCGCGGAAACTTCAGCAACTCCGCGGTGCTCGCCGAGCGCATGAGGTACTCAACGCCGGCCGGATTGTCCGCGGCGACCGGCTTGCCCTCGGCCACGGCCTTGCGCCACGTCGGTTCCAACTGGCGCAACGATTCCTTCAGGACGTAATCGAGGTAGTAATCCGAAGGCTTCTTCAATGAGGCCAAGGCCACGTCCACCGCGCCCACCTCGTCGAAATAGCTCGCTGAACGAACCGCCTCCAGGCGGACCCGGGGATGCTCGTCCGCGGCCAGTCCCTTCAGCAACGCCAGCGCGTCCGGCACGCGATCCCGCCAATAGCAGAGGACGCGCGTCGCGGCCGCCCGGGCCCGCGGATCCGGGGAGGCCAGCACCTGCTTGAGCAGGGCGACGTCCACCACGTTGTGCCACTGATGGAGCCACAGGCCTTCCATGCGATGATGCTCATACTCGGCATCCTTGCGGTCCAGGCCGGCGATCCACTGCCGGGTGGCGGCCAAAACTTCCGCCGTGTCCCGGGTTCCCAGCTCGATCTTCGCCAATTCCCGCACGCCATCCTCAGGCGACTTCAGCAACTCCAGCAACGCCGGCACCGGCTGGCCCGCGATCTTCGGGGCCTTCAGCAGCGGCCGGCCTTCGTAGGTGATCCGGTAGATGCGCCCGTGCTGGTGATCCCGGCTTGGGTCACGCAAGTGATGCTGCATGTGACCGATGATCGGGTTGTTCCAGTCGCAGAAATAGAGCGCACCGTCAGGTCCCGTGGAGATGCAGATCGGACGGAAGTTCGGGTCGCTGGAGGAGATCAGGTTTTCCTGCGTCTCGCCCTTCAGACCTGAACCTTCGGGATCAACCTTCACGCGGTAGACGCCCTGGAAGCTGATGACATTGAGATTGAGGAAATTCCCCTGGAACTCCTCCGGGAAGTGCCGGCTCGAGATCATCCCGGTGCCCGGACACGGCCGTGACGGCCGGTTCCAGAAGTCGCGGATGCCGGGGTGCTTGGCCGGATACGGCAAGCGGCCGCTGATCGCCGGCCCGAAATAGGTGTTGTTGCCCGTCGCATCCGTCACGAAGTCATTGCCCCAACGGTCGAAGACCTTGCCGTGCGGATTCGCGAATCCGTAAGGGATGTAGGTCTCGAAGCGCCCCGTGCGCGGCTCGAAGCGGAAGATTGCGGCGTCATCATTGCGCACCGGTCCAAAAGCCGTCTCCACCTGGGTGCGATGGAAGACACCATCGCTGAGGTAGATCGAACCGCCGGGATCCAAGGCCACGGCATTGGAGGTGTGGTGCGAATCCGCGGAATCCAATCCCATCAAGACGCGTTCCCGGTAGTCCGCCTTGCCGTCACCGTCCGTATCCCGGACGTACCAGAGGTCCGGGGCCTGCACCAGCAGCACGCCGTCCTTGTAGAACTGGAAGCCCGTCGGCCCGTTCAGGTCGTCGATGAAGTGGGTGCACTTGTCTGCCTTCCCGTCGCCGTCGGTGTCTTCAAAGATCAAGAGGCTGTCGCCCACCTTGGAATCCGGGGCGCGCTCGGGATAGTTCGGCCACACCGCCACCCACAACCGTCCGCGCGTGTCCCACGCCATCTGCACCGGCTGGACCAATTCGGGAAAACGCTCCTCGGTCGCGAAGAGGTTCACCTTCATCTTCGAATGCACGGTCATCTTCGCGATGGCTTCCTCGCCGCCGAGGAACTCGTGCTTTCCATCCGGCAGCTTGCCCGGCTTGTTGCTGACGACCTTCGTCACCTTCGGAAGATTCGAGTCATCGACCTCGATCTCACGACCGGTCGCCGCCGCCCAGACCACCTTGTCGCGATTCGCCGTCATCACGTCGCGCACCGCCATCTCCTCCTGCATGACCTTGTAGTTGGAGACGTACGGTTCCGGGGCATTCCGGTCGCTGACGAACCCGCCCTTGGCCGGTTGGTACGCCAGCGCCGAGCGCCCACCGTACACATTGTAGCCGTCGATCGTCCGATACCGCTGATGCCACTCGAAATTCTTCGCATTGATCACCGACCGCAGCTTCTCAAGGTTGGAGTCCGCAGGCTTCCTTCCGAACAATCCCTCGAAAAGGGCCGGAGCGAGCGCGCGATCCCCATCCGATGTCAGCAGGTATCCGTTGACGGTGAGGGAGGTTTGAGCGGCCGAGGCGGCTGCGTACGCACGCTCACTGGGTCCGACAAGATCCACAACCGGCACGCCCTCCCCCTTGGCCACCTCCGCCATGGCCGCGGCATACATGCGCAGGTTGGCGTTCATGGTCGTCGGATCGGCGAAGTTCGGATCCCGATGGCGCTCCTGCAGCACCGGGGTGAACAGGACCACCCTCGGGGCACCCTTGCCCGAGTAGTTCTGCCCCCGCACATGCTGGATCCAGCCCTTGAGCTCGGACCGGAATCGATCCAACCCCGCCGCTCCGCGGGCAGCCTCGTTGGCTCCGAAGAAACCGAGGATGACATCCGCCTGGGTCCGCTTCAGCCAGTCGTCGGGACTGCCGAAGTTCTCCGACCGATGGCGGACTCCGACCTCATCACCCGCCGCCGCCAGATTCCGGAAGACCAACCGGTGATTCGGAAACGCTCCATGCACCAACGCCTCGAAGTGGCCGGAATGCTGCATCCGGTCTGCCAAGGCGCCACCGACCAGGACCACGTGGTCCTCCGGTTTCAGTTCAAGGGCTGCTCCGCACAACCGCGCCGCCCCCAGTGCCAGGACCGGCAACAAACTCCACAGGCTTGTCAGGAATCGTTTCATGATTTGGTGACTCGCGTCATCCTGCCGGATGGATCGCCTTCGCCAAGACTGCATTTTGGCGAACGATCGAAAACAGTGCCCGCCTTCCACCATTCAGGGGGGGGCGAGGTGACGTGGAGGCTGCGTGCCCTCACGCGGCGAATGAACTCCCCCTCCTCCGCAGGCGAAACCTGACGCTATCCGCGATAGGATTGGTTTCGAGGCGGGGATGTCCTCATCCCCGTGGGAAAGGCCTCAGAACGGCGACGAGGACGTCGCCACCCCGTTTCACGCGGTCAACACTTCAAACTTGAAGCTTGAAGCTTCCAACCTCACCGCCACTCCTCCACCAGCATGCGCTCCGCGGACATCAACCGATCCACGTCCAGCGTCCTGACAATCTGACGCGCAGCCTCGCGCTGGAGGTTCGCCCCGAGGATTGCCGCACGGACCGCGCGACACCTTGGCTCGGCCTTTTCCCAGTCCACCTCACCCTCCTCCATCACGGTCACCGCAGCCGCCAGATTCCCAGCCCGCCACCGTCCGAGTGCCAACGTGGTCCGGGTGAATGCATCGCGAGGCCGCGTCGCCAGCACCGCTTCCACCCCCCTCAACCGATCTTGGCCCGAGCGTTGCCCCATGAGCAGGTCCAGGTACACCGAACCCACCAGGAATCCCGGGTCATCCGGCAGGAATCGGCTCGCCCGACGCAGGGCCAACTGACCTTCGACCAGATTATCCGAGGCCATCGCCAGCCGCAGGACCTGCCGACAGGCCATGACGGTGGCCGGCGGGTAATCCGCCAGCTTCTGGTAGGCGGAAATCGCTTCCTTCGGGAAGCCCAACCTCTCGGCGTAGGTCGCGCAAAACCGCAATGGACCGGGCGCCCGGCCACACGCGAAAACCGCTTGCTGGAGCAAACGCGCAGCCTGAACCCGCCGGTCCGACTTCACCGCGACCTGAGCTTCCAGGCAGAACCGCAGATGGGGCTCCACCGCCAGTAACTCCCCAGCCTGCGACATCTCCGCGGCTGCTTGCTCCGTCCGCCCCAGATCCAGCAATGCCTGCAGCCTCGCCGAACCGAGGCGGACGTCGGTCGCCACCAGATTTGTCGGCATCAGGTCCAATGCCTTCACGAGTTCATTCCGATCTGCGAGGAAAGCCACCGCTTCGCGGCGGAATGCCATGTTCGTTCCAGAGCTGGCACTGATCAACGCATCTATCACGCGTTCCCGCTCCTCCGGGGAAATCCTCAATCTCAGGCCGGCCAGCACGGTGGGCTTCGCTCCGAGACGCTCCCCCGATCGATACAGCATCTCCAACTCTCCCCGATCCAGTTCCCCAAACGAAAGAAACTCACTGACCGCGCTCCGCGCCCACGGGCCACTGCCAACGGCAAGCCCCCAAAGAATTCCGCGCCCCTCCCCCTGCAACCGTTTGTCGGGGTGGGACAACAGGGCAGAACCCAGGGCAAACTGGGCCTGCTCATTGGCCGGATCCAGTGCGCACCAACGTCGGGCCGCTTCCACCGCACGCTGCGGTTCATCCCGGTCTCGCATGTGTTCAACCGTCAGACGCCAGACACGGGGTTCCAGCGGGCGGCTATTCGCCAGGATTTCCAACTGACGGGCCACAACATCGACGCGTCCCATCTTGTGCGCATACTCCGCATAGTCCATGCGGTCCTCATCCGAACACGCGTTGCTCCCGGCGAGTCGCTCCCAATAGGAAAGGCCATCCTCGCTGCCAACCATCGCGCAGAATTGCCCGGCCACCCGCCAGACTTCGGGCAATCCCGGGGCCAGGGCCAACGCCATGCGCAAATCCGGTGCTGCGGTGTCGGGCTTCCCAGCCTTCAATGCGGCTTCGACGATGGCGACCCGCCGCAACGCCTTCTGCTCCTTGTAGGCGGTGTAGGCCGGCCGACCTCCATAATGGATTCCCAAGGCCAGGCCAACCAACACGGTGCCAAGAATCATCCACGGCCGTAAGTGGTCGCGGAACTCCACGTCACTATCGTCATCCTGAAGGGGATCACCCATAAAGGGATTCCAGATTATCGACCCTGCCGGACCCGTTCCTTGCGTTCTTCACGCTCCTCCTCCAACCGTGCCCGCTGCTGGGCCAAACGCGCCCTCAACTCATCCACCTTCTCGTACTCCTCACTCGCCTGAGCCGCCTGGATCTCATCCCCGATGTTGATCTCCACCTGCGCGATCCGCGATTTGTAGAGCGATTCGAGATCGGCAATCTCCGCCTTCTGGGACTCTGTGAGGGCTTTCGTCGGTGCCTGCTTCTGCAACCGTTCCATGGCCAACTCGTACGCGGATTTCATGCCCGCACGCTAGGGAACCCAAGCACAGCCTGCAACCGTCGCGTCCCGGTACTCGGTCGCATCTTGAGACTGCTTCCTTTTGGAAAGGATTCGGGGCGGCGATGTCCTCATCGCCATTGGGAATGCCTTTGGAACGGCGACGAGGACGTCGCCACCCCGTTCCATGGGGGCATTGTCAAGATCCACCCCCGGCCTTCCCTTCGAGAATCTGTGGAATCTGTGGAATCTGTGGATGCAATCCGCGGATCCGGGTTCAATCGCCGGAATGCCGCAGGTCCACTTGATTGCCACTCCCGTGCTCGGGACTGCCATCCTAGCGGCGGTGCTTAGC
>JBIKWS010000311.1:0-5253 GCA_044356195.1 Cyanophyceae cyanobacterium | reverse complement strand
TGAAGCGCACGCCGAGGAACGTCTGCGAGATGTCCTCGGTCATCTTGCCGGAATCGCGCAGGGCGCGGAGGTAATTGCCGGCGGGATTCTCGAACGTGCTGCCCTGGGCGAGGACGAGGTCGCGGACGAACTGGTCGTAGGGCCGGTTCTTCGCCAGTTGTCCTTCGATCCAGCTGCGGAAGACCCAGACACCCTTCTTGCCGAGATTCTCGGAGTTGCACTGGAGCAGGTCCGCGAACTTGTTGGCCCAGAATTCGGCGAAGGCCTTCGAGCCCAGCAGTTCGTCGACGACAGCCTCGCGCTTCTTCCGGGATTCGGCCGGATCGGCCAGGAACTTCCGCACGCGATCCGCGGTCGGCGGCTGCCCGGTGAGGTCCAGTGACACGCGGCGCAGGAACTCGGCGTCCGTGCACGTGTCCGAAGGCAGGATCTGCATCCGCTTCAGCTTGGCGTTCACGTGCCCGTCGATGGCGTTGTACTCGGGCATCGGCGTGAACGCGAAGCCGGTGCGGTCGCCCATGACGGCGACTTCGCGGGCGGAATAGAGACCTTCGTACCGGACGAGCACGGCCATCTCGCCGCGCCGGATGGCGGTGAGGGTGTTGTCCTTGATGACGGCGATCTCGTCATTGTTCGAGGACAGGACGGCGTCGTCGGTGACGTCGCGGGTCGTGCCGTCGTTGTACTGGGCGAGGACGATGAACTGCTGGCGGCGTCCCGGCAGGTCGATCTCCACGGTCGCGGGGAGGATCGTGATGTTGGTGGCGCGGGCGGAAAGGGATTCGAACTTCGCCCCTTCGGCGATCCACTGGCGCAGCAGCATGTGGGATTGCGAACCGGGCCGGATGGCCTGGCGACCCTCGTGTGGCACGTCGCCGAGGGGTTTCTGGAGCATCAGCGATTCGTCGACGCGGACGCGGTTCAGCCGGCGTCCGCCGAGGTCGTTGATCAACGCCTGATAGTCGTACTCGGGATCGTAGCCGCGGAGGGAGAGCTTGAAGCCGTTCTTGCCCTTGGCGGAACCGTGGCAGGGCCCGGCGCTGCAACCGGCCTTGGAAAGGATGGGTTCGATGTCGCGGACGAATCCGACCGGCCGGGTCTGGACGCCGGTGACCTTCACCGGAAGGGTGGCCTTCTGTCCGCCGGCTTCGATGGTGACCGCGCCCTCGCCGGACTTGAGTCCGCTGACGAGTCCGTTGGTACTGACGCGCACGGTCTCGGAAGCGGTGGTCCAACGGGCCTCGCTGGTCAGGTCGATGCGGCCGCCATCGGTGCGTTCGCCGATCACGAGGACGCGGCGGGCGTCGCGGGCGTCTTCGAGGGTGAGGGCGGCGGGTTCGAGGTGGATCGCCTTGAGCGCGGGAAGGGGCGGCGCGGGCGGCAGGACCTTGTCCGATGTTGCCATCTCCGCAGCAACGGCCATGGAGGCGAGCCAGCCCAGGCCGGCGGCCAGGGCGAACGGTTGAGGCAGGATGCGCATAAGTGGGACCTGCGTGAGGCTACGCCGCAGCGCGGAGGATACGCAAGTGGGCCGGGGAGAATTTCCCGCGCCCCGGGGCGAGGGCTGGGAACGGGGCGGCGATGTCCTCATCGCCATTGAGTATGGCTTTGGAACGGCGACGGGGAGGTTGACACCCTGTTCCATAGGGGGCCCGGTTTCGGGCTCGCCGACCGCAGGGGGGTGATGTAAGTCAGACACATGGATTCATCCGGAAACCGAACGGCTTGGGGTGCGTTGAAGGGCGGCCTGCTGGTGGCGTTGGTGTGGATGCTTGTGGGATGTGACAACGCGGATTCCTCCGGCAAGTCCGGGAATTCGCCGGCGACAGCTCCGCTCGATTATCTCGCGGCGCAGGGGCAGGCGAAGAAGCACTCCGAGAAGGTGGTTTCCCTGGCGCAGGTGCAACAGGCGTTGCAGCAGTTCCAGGCCTCGGAGGATCGATGGCCGAAAGATCTGCAGGAACTGGTGAAGGCGGGATTCCTGGCCGCAGTTCCCGTGGCTCCTGCGGGTCAGCGGGTGGTGTATGATTCCAATACCGGCACCGTGCGCATGGTGCGGGTGCAACCCTGATTCCCCGAAAATCAACGACCATGAAATACCTGATCCGCGAAAAGCTGATGTGTCTCGGAGACGACTTTGTCATCCGCGATGAGTCCGGGCGTGTGCGTTACCAGGTGGATGGCCGGGCGTTCACCCTGCTGCGGGAAAAATTGTCCTTCCAGGATGCCTCCGGGAACGAAGTCGCCTTCATCCGCGAAAAGCTGCTGGCGCTGCGGAAATCCTACGAGATCCACCGGGACGGTGATCGCGTGGCCCTGGTGAAGAAGGATCTTTTCAACCTGTTCCGGGTGGGTTTCACGGTGGATGTGCCCGGCCCGGACGACTACGAGGCAACCGGTTCGATCCTGGACCACGAGTACACCTTCCGGCGGGGTGGCCGGAAGGTGGCCGAAGTTTCGAAGAAGTGGTTCACGCTGCGCGACACCTACGCCGTCGAGATCGAGGACGGAGAGGATGACGTGCTCATCCTGGCGGCGGCGGTGGTGATCGACCAGATCTGCCACGATCGGGATGGGGCGGATTCCGAAGACTGATCGCGGCCATGGACGAGGGCACACCCATGGTCCGGCGGGAGTTCCTGACGACGCAGTGGAGCGTCGTGCTGCAGGCGCGTAACCCGAGGGAATCCCAGGCCGCGGGCGCCCTGGAAACCCTGTGCCGCTCCTATTGGTTTCCGCTCTACGCGCACGTGCGGCGTCAGGGACAGAGTCCGGCCGATGCCCAGGACACGACGCAGGCGTTCTTTGCCCGGGTCCTTGAGCGCCGGACGCTTGAGTTGGCCGATCGCGAACGGGGACGGTTCCGGTCGTTCCTGCTGGCGTCACTCCGGCACTTCATGGCGGACGAGCGGGATCGGGTCACTGCCTGGAAGCGCGGCGGACGGGTCCAGCATGTGCCGCTGGATCCGACCGCGGCTGAATGCCAATTGGAACAGGAAGGTCTCGCCCAGGGCCCGGACGAACTGGGATATGATCGGGCGTGGGCGCGTTCGGTGTTGGATCGCGTCCGGGAACGGTTGCGCACGGAGGCGGACGCGGGATCGCGTCGGGCCTTGTATGACGCGCTGCATCCGGAAGGCGGCGGTGAACTGGAATCCTACGAGGTGATCGGGTCACGGTTGGGGATGTCGGAAGGCGCCGTGAAGCTGGCGGCCTTCCGGTTGCGCCAGCGCTATCGGGATCTGATCCGTGAGGAAGTGGCGCAGACGGTGGCGGATCCCGGCGAGGTGGATGATGAGATCCGGCACCTGCTGAGGGTGCTGGGAGGTTGAAGCGCGGACTTTTTCCCCGCAGCAGGACTTGATAGGGTTTTGGAACGGCCATGAGGAAGTTCCGAACCGAATCCAGCGCTTCACCCATCCATTCCCGCTCCTCCAGGCGGGATTCTGAGGGTTCGGGCCGGGGTGGCGAAGGGGATCGTGGTTCGTCGCGAAGGGGGCGGCGGCGTGAGTCCCGGCGGGAAGGTTCGACGGATGATCCCCAGGGAAGGCGCGGCTGGTTTGGATTTGGCCTTCTGGCATTGATCCTCCTGGGAGGTCCGCTTGTCTGGCTGCTGGCGACTGCGGGGCCGGAATTCCAGACCCACCGGATGGAACGGTGGTCGCGGGAGGACAAACGCTTTCGCAGCGCGGGATGCGCCCTGAGGTCGCTCCCGATGGAAAGGAAAGCCGAGGTGGCCGATGGGTTCGTGCACACGCTGACGTTCGCGGAGACCGATGGCATGCCGCGCGAAGGACTTCGCAGCATCGAGTTGCTGTTTGACGTGAGGAAGCCGGATGACCTGCACGCCGAGGAGAAGCAGATCACACGATTGGTCCGGGGGGAAATCCGGGACCTGGAAACCGGGGAAGTCTGGACGGCGCGTCCGATCCGTCGGTTCCGGACGGAGGACCGGGCGGTGTTTGAGCGTGCCCGCAATGGGGATGCTGCGGGGGGCGAAGTCTCGTTGGCGGGATCCACGAACGTGCTTCGAGGCTGGTCGGTGACGTTGTGGACGGAGGATCTGGTGACTCTCGCTGTGCGATGCCATCTGTCCGAAGAGATGCCCGAGGGTTTCCCTCCTGCGTATCCCGGCGAGTGGGCCTACCGGGTTCCCACAACGGTTGGGAAGGTTCAATGGGCGTATCCGCATGGTCGGTACACCACCTGGACGGAAGAAAAGCCGATGTCCCGTGCGCGGGTGATAGCCGCCGCCTGGGACAGGCACGGGGCGGGATGGGTTTGGGGTTGGATGTCGCTGGCGCTGGGGATGGTGGTGGTGGGTGTGGCCGGCATGGCCGGGCGCGTGGATTCCGGTCTGCCGGTAGGGCCATGGCGGACGGGACTGAGTCTGGGGCTGGTCTTTGGAGGGATTGGATTGGTCCAACTGATCCTGCGTCCTGCCGGTCAGGGAATCGACGAACGGGCAACGATCCAGTCCTGGCTTTCCGTGGCGAATGATGAGGCGCGGGTCGCGGAGACTTCCGGATTCGTGCGCAGGGTTCATTACGACCGTCTGATGGCGCGGCCCCACCAGCAGTTCACCACGGCGGATGTTGGGCGACCGGACGACTTCCAGGCGGAGTCCGTAGGTGCCCTGGGCTCGCGGCCGTTGACGGAGTCCGCGACTGGGAAGCGGTTTTCGAGGATCCTGCAGCGGTGGGTTTCGGGAGTCCCGCCGGCGGTCCAGGTTTTCCGGATGCGGTTGGCCGGCCTGCTGTGTGTCAGTCTTTCGATGGTCGTTGCCGGTGTCCTGTTGGTCCGTGGACCGACCGCCCAGGCGGGCGAGCATTGGCTCGGGTGGTGCTTCGTCATGGTTCCGTCGCTGGGACATTTCGCCACGGGGGCGGGCGTGGATCCCATTCTTCTCGCCTGCGTCGTGGTCCTGGGCGCGGCCTTGGCCTCGATGGTCAACCGTGCGGACCAGAATTGGCGGGTGATGCTGCTGGTTGGCTGGACCTTGGGAATCCTGGTGCACACGTCCGTGGTTGGCGTGCTGACCGGAGTGGCTGTGGCCGCGGGGTTGCTGGGACAGGCCCTCTTCCGGTTCAAGGATTCCACCGCCGAAGTTTCCGACCGTTCCGCGGCAGCGATGGGTGCCATGGGATGGGGAGGGCTGGCGATCGGGCTTTTGTCCGCGAGGGTGGTTTCAACGGATGGTTACGATGCGGTCGTGGGCCCGCTGGTACGGTCACTCTGGGGAGGGGCCTGGAT
>JBIKWS010000013.1:0-16170 GCA_044356195.1 Cyanophyceae cyanobacterium | reverse complement strand
GCATTCACAAAACCCTCCCGACCGTTCCCGGCGGAGCGGACAAAGATCACCCCCCTGCCTTCGCGGCCGGTTGAAATCGCCGTTTCGATGGCGGAGTCCGAAAGGGAATCAATCGAGAACTGGAACCCGCTGCCATTGCCCCAGCTGTGGTTCTGCACATGGACCCTGTCGGGCGCAAACCGGAACATGTCCGCCAACGCATCGTCCGAAATGATCCGCTCACTCCCGGTATCCGTCAGTTGGAAGATCACCCACGAAGCCAGGGAGGCCATCGGCGCGACTCCCGCAACTCCCCGTGTGTTGTCCGCCGTCGCCCCGATCAACCCCGCAACGCAGGTTCCATGATCCCCCTCCGCTGTTCCCAAGGCACGGCCGATGGAAGCGGCGAAGTCGAAGTGGGGTTGGCCGTTTACTCTGCCCGACAGGTCCAGGTGCCCGATGTCCACACCGTTGTCGACGACAGCAATCACAACACCCTCGCCACGGCTGACCGGCCAAGCCGCCCTCACCCCGAGATCGACCCCACGCTGGCGCTGGTTCGCCGAGCGGTTCTCGAGGTGCCAAAGCCGGGAATAAAGGGTGTCCTTCGGCTTGGCGGCGTAAGGGGTGTGCAGGACCCAGTCGCGCCGCATCACGGGATAGGACGCCCGCACGCCCTCCTGATCCGCCAGTCCAGATGCCTGTTCGGCAGCCGTCAGGACGTCAGCGGCCTCCCAGATTTCGACGCCAGGGGCGAATTCCCTGACAAACCGCAGCGGCCGCCCCGAGACAAGGTCCGCCACCTTCGTCCCCTCCGCCGCCGCCACAACCACCCGGCGCCCCATATCGAGCTTTCCTCCCCGACCATCCGCACGCCGCACAGGGACCCAATCGGATGACGCGGCCGACGGCGCTGCCCCTCGCTCCGGCTGTTCGAGAACGTACCGCACTGGCATGGGTTCACGAAACTGGTAGGAATCTGCTGCTTCGACGGAGCCAGCCAGAGCACAGGAAGAAAGAATGGCGGTCAGGGTCGGCCGCACGGAACGGGTTGATCGCGCAGACATGCGGCAGTGAGACTAGTCCTCCTTTGGATGGAGTCCATCCCAACTCCGTGTTGCAGACGGAGAAGAGTTCGCTTCTGCTTGCTGCCTTCCATGAATCCAATCCTCCGGAGGCTCTGCCTCGGCCTGATGCTTCTGCACCTCAGCGCACGGGCGGACGGTCCCGCAGACAACATTCCCGACAAGGTCCGCCCGGTGCCCCCGCCCGGTATCCAGATCGCGGAGGAAGTCCGAGCCGAACTCAGCACCGAGTCCGCCCGACTCGGTGCCGACCTGAACACCCTCCGGGAAGACCTCGGAAAGCGCCCCACCCTGCGGAACCGCTGGGCAGACGCCGCCATCTTCCAGAAGGCCGTGGACTGGGCGGTCCGGTACAATGAGATCTTCAAGACAAACGAGATTGCGTCGGCCCGAGAGCAGTTGAAGGCAGGCCGCGCGCGTCTCGAGGCGCTCAAGTCCGGGACCATCCCGTGGGCCAACGAAACCGGCCCAACCGTCCGAGGCTACGAGTCCAGAATCGATGGATCCATCCAACCCTACGGCCTGGTCGTTCCCGCTTCCTGGACACCCAACAGCGGCCGACGATGGCGACTCGACTTCTGGTTCCATGGCCGCGGGGAAACCTTGAGTGAACTGGCCTTCATCCAGGATCGATCCCGCAATCTGGGTGAGTTCGCCGTCCAGGACACCTTTGTCCTCCACCTGTACGGGCGCTATTGCAATGGCTCGAGATTCGCCGGCGAAACCGACTTCTGGGAGGCACTCGCAGACGTCCGCAAGCTGTATCCGATCGACGAGGACCGGATGGTCATCCGCGGCTTCAGTCTCGGCGGGGCCTCCGCGTGGCATTTCACCGCCCACCACGCCTCGCTCTGGGCCGCCTCCGCGCCCGGCGCCGGATTCTCCGAGACCGCCGAGTTCCTCAATGTCTTCCAGAAGGAAACGCTCCAGCCCTTTCCCTGGGAACAGAAACTCTGGCGACTCCACGACGCCACCGCGAATGCGGCAAACCTCCGCATGGTACCTCTTGTCGCCTACAGCGGGGCGGATGACTCACAGATCCAGGCCGCACGCGCCGTCGAGAAAGCCATGGCGGAACTCGGACTGAAGCTCACCCACCTCATCGGTCCCAAGACAGGCCACAAATACGAACCCGCCACCAAGGTCGAGCTCAACCGCCGCATCGATCTCCTCGCGAACCGCGGCCGCACCCGATCCCCTCGCGATCTCTCGTTCGTCACGCATTCCTTGCGCTATCCGACCATGGCCTGGTTCACCATCGACGGCATGGGTGAACACTGGGAACCCGCCACCGTCCGTTCCCGGCCACCCACTGGGGACTCCGGCCGCTTCATCAACACCACCAACGTCACCGCCTTCACCATCCACGTCGAACCCGGTGACGATCCGTTCCCCGAGTTGGAACGTGTCACCTTGATCCTTACCGGCACCCTACCCGGACAGGGGCCCAAGCCCATCGACCTCGGTGTCCGCGGCTCTGACGGCTCGATCCACGCCTCGTTCCACTGGGATGGTTCGGAATGGATCGGTGGAGGTTTCCCTGATTCCACACTTCGCAAGAAGCACGGCCTCCAGGGCCCCATCGACGATGCGTTCATGGACCGCTTTGTCTTCGTCATTCCCACCGGACAACCCCTCAACGAAGGCACAGGGAAGTGGGTGAATTCGGAACTCACCCGAGCCCGGGAACACTGGCGTCGACATTATCGCGGGGATGCACCGGTCGTGGAGGACACCGCCCTGACCGATGACCAGATCGCCAATGCCAACTTGATCCTCTGGGGCGACCCCACGAGCAATCGCGTGCTGGCCCGCATCCTCCCGAAACTTCCGCTCCACTGGACCGCCGAATCCCTCGAGATGAGTGGTAGGATCTACACGTCAACCAACCACGCCCCAATCCTGGTCTTTCCCAATCCGCTAAACCGGGATCGGTACGTGGTGGTCAACAGCAGCTTCACCTTCCGCGAGTACGACTACCTCAACAACGCTCGCCAGACGCCCAAACTCCCGGATTGGGCCGTCATCGACATTTCCACCCCGCCAAACTCGCGCTATCCGGGCAGGATCGCCGCAGGCGGATTCTTCAACGAGCAATGGTCCTGGAAGTGACCGCGAACGGTTCAGCCCTTCTCGATGCAGGCGTAGGCATTGTGGTTGTGGATGCTCTCGTAGTTCTCAGCCTCCACCTTGTACCACGCCACATCAGGGTGCGCGTTGAGCCGGAGTGCCACGTTGCGCACCAGGTCTTCCACGAACACCGGATTCTCGTACGCACGCTCCGTGACGGCCTTTTCATCCTCCCGCTTCAGAAGCGAGTACATCTCACTGCTGCCAGAGGACTCCACCAACGAGATGATCTCCTCGATCCACACGATGCGGTCGGAGCGGACCTGGACGGTGACTTCACCGCGCTGGTTGTGTGCCCCATACTTGGAGATCGCCTTCGAGCAGGGGCAAAGCGTCGTGACGGTGACACGCACCGTCAGAAGGAAATCGAGGTCGTTGCCGTTCATCGCCGCATCGAAGCGGACGTTGTAATCCAGAACCCCTTCCTTCCCCGAGACCGGAGCCTTCTTCACGAGGAAGTAGGGAAACTCCATCTCCAGGTGCGCTGTCTGCGCCTGAAGCTTGGCCTGCATCGCCCGCAACATGTCCGGGATGTTCTCCACATGGACGACCGATCCATGAGAGTTCAGGACCTCCACGAAGCGGCTCATGTGGGTTCCCTTGAACTCCTTGGGGAGGTCCACAAACATTCCAACGCGCGCAACCGTGTTCTGGAGCTGATGCGACTTGTCGCGGACCTGGAGGGGGATCCTCAGACCGCGCACACCGACCTTGTCGATGCGCAATCCTCGGATGTCCGGTTCATTTTGCTTATCAGTCAGCGGCTTCACGGGTGATGAATTCAGACTCAATCGGGCGTCCGCGAGTACCGGGCCGGCCTGAGCAGGCCGTTCGGCAAGCGAAGTCAGGTTAGACATGGGCAAGGCTACCACGGAGTTCCGCCACGGCAAAAAAACACTTTATCCGTTCTGTCCCTCCCCTTCACCCCCGCGGATTCATGCGCTAGCCTCGGCGCATGTTGAAACCAAACCCAGCTGGAAGGATCGTGCGAAGCGCCTTCTCACTGATGCCCATCGTGGCCGGCTTCCTGTCTTCCCTCCTGGCTCAGGATCCCTTCCGCGTGGTGACGTACAACGTGGAAAACTACCTGGTGCGCCCCACGGATACTCGGAAGGTCAAGCCCGAGCCCAGCCGGGCTATGGTCGTCAAAAGCCTGGTCGCCCTCAAACCTGATGTCCTCGCGCTTCAGGAAATCGGGGACGTGGATTCCCTCGCCGAACTCCAGGGTCGCCTCAAGGCCGCTGGACTCGACCTGCCACACACGGAACACGTCCGGGGTTACGATACCAACATCTTCGTTGCCGTCCTTTCGCGCTTTCCGATCGTTTCGAAGCATCCCCATACCAACGAGAGCTACCTGCTCAACGGTCGACGCTTCCGGACAAGTCGTGCCATTGCCGAGGTGGAGATCGAACCGCGCCCCGGTTACCGCTTCTCCCTTCTTACCACCCACCTCAAATCCAAGCGGGCCGTGGCCGACGGCGACGAAGCCGAAATGCGCACTCAGGAGGCCATGATCCTGCGAGAAAAACTCGACGCCCTCCTCCAGCAAAAGTCCGATGCCAACTTCGTCGTCTGTGGAGACTTCAATGACACCCGAGATACACCAGCCATCCGGGCGGTCATGGGACGGGGTAACAAGAGCCTGATGGACACCCGACCCGCAGAACGGAATGGCGACACCGCTCCCAGCGAAAATCCCAACTGGGACCCGCGTCGCGTGACCTGGACGCACTATTACGGGAAAGAGGACAGCTACAGCCGACTCGATTACATCCTCGTCAGCCGTGGCATGGCGCGGGAATGGCGGAAGGAGGGAACCTACATCCTCACCCTCCCCGACTGGGGAGTCGCCAGCGACCACCGACCTCTCGTCGCCGAGTTCCTGCCTGCAGACAAATAGCTCGAACACTGGAACCCACCCCGTGACGAAAAAGGCCCGCGGCACCTGCCGCGGGCCTTTCTGCGTCGACAAGCGAGGCCAGATCGGGCTCAGCCGAGCTTGGCGAGCAACTCTTCGTTGGTCTTGTACTTCCGGAGCGCGCCCTGAAGCGTCTCCATGGCCTCGACCGGCTGAAGGTCGGTCATCATCCGGCGCAACTTGCGGATGGCTTCGAGGTGACGTGGCAGAAAGAGCTTCTCTTCCTTCCGGGTTCCGGACTTGGGAATGTCGATCGCCGGGAACAGCCGCCGCTCCGCGAGCTTGCGATCCAGGATCAACTCCATGTTGCCGGTACCCTTGAACTCCTGGAAAATCAGCTCATCCATCCGCGATCCAGTATCGATGAGCGCGGTGGCAAGAATCGTCAGCGATCCACCCTCCTCGACCTTGCGCGCAGCCGCGAACATCTTGCGCGGAATCTCCAGGGCGCGTGCGTCGACACCGCCTGTCATTGTCCGCCCAGAACCGCCGTGCACGGAGTTATAGGCGCGAGCCACACGCGTCAGTGAGTCCAGAAGAACGAACACGTCCTTGCCAGCCTCGACCATGCGCTTCGAGCGCTCGATCATGAACCGGCTCAAACGCACGTGCGTCTCCAGATCCTGGTCATTGCTCGAGGCCACGACCTCGGCCTTCACGGACCGCTGGAAATCGGTGACTTCCTCCGGACGCTCATCGATCAGGAGCACCAGACAGTGCACCTCAGGATGATTCGTCGTGATCGCATTGCAGATCTGCTTCAACACCGTCGTCTTGCCCGTGCGCGGCGGAGCAACAATCAAACCGCGCGTCCCCTTTCCGATCGGGGTCACCAGATCAATGATCCGCGTCTCGATCTGATCGGGAGCCGTCTCCAGCTGGAACTTCTCCACGGGATCAATCGTGGTCAGGTTCTCAAACCGCAGGGCATGCAGGTAGTCCTGGTAGGGACGGGTGTTGACCTCGAGCACCTCCCGCAATTGCGGACTGTTCCCTCGGTGCGGTGGATTTACCGTGCACTTGATGTGACACCCCTCGCGCAGCGCCAACCGCTTGATCGAATCAGGTGTCAGGAAGACGTCACTGGGCTTGGGAGCAAAGTGGGACTTGGCTGAACGAAGGAATCCAAACCCCTTCTCCGAAATCTCCAGGTACCCATCATGGATCACCGGCTCCGCCTGCACCACCGGCTGCGCCGGGGCCTGCGACTGTTGGCGCGGGCCATTCTGACCACCACCACCCCCATGATTCTGATGACGCTGCGGATTATGTCCGCCGCCCTGCTGCTGACGATGTCCGCCGCCGCCACCACCACCACCACCACCACCTTGTGAACGGAAATCCCGGTTGTCCCGGAAATCCCGTCCGCCGCCACGGTGACCACCCCCAGAGTGGCGTTGTCCACCACCACCACCGCCACCACCCTGCCGGTCGCGGTTGTCCATAGGACGCTCAACGGGCCGATCCGCGGGCCGATCCGCGGGCCGATCGGCCACGCGCTCCGGTCCACGGTCTACCCGTCCAGATTCACGGCTGTCCCGATAAACCCTGGAATCCCGATGGTCACGGCCTTCGGCCGGTCGCTCGACCGGACGGTCATAGCCGCGATCCCGATCATCCACACGGACGTCAGAACGATCGGCAACCCGGTCTCCGCCTCGATCGGTCGAACGATCCGGGGCGCGATCCACAGAACGCTCGGAACGATCACTCACGACCCGATCCCCACTATCGGAACGTCGCTCAGGAGCACGTTCCGGTCCGCGATCTGGTCCGCGATCTGCACCTCGATCACGATCGTCCGTGCGGTCCACATAGCGTTCATCGGAACGGTCCACGTAACGATCTGAGCCACGGTCCGCAACGCGGTCGCTTCCCCGATCCGAGATCCGCTCCGCAGGGCGATCCGACGACCGTTCACTACCCCGATCGGAAGAACGGGGAGCAGGCCGCTCGGAAGTCCGTTCAGAACCCCGATCGGTAGTGCGATCTGTCGGGCGATCGCTGGCTCGCTCTTGGGGATCCCGGGATCGATAACCGCCCCCACGGCTTTGGGAACCCTGACCACTCGGGGAGTCGGAATACCCGGCTGAGCGGGATGATTCCGACCTCACATTGTCGTTACTCATGTCAAATACGGACTGGTATATGTCGGAACGGTCTGAACCCAAGAGCGGCGGGAAAGAAAAGATGTGCCGCGGAACTTAGAAATTGGGGAAGCCACCCACCCGGGATTGAAACCTTCGGGGGTAGTCAGACCTCTGACAGCCGGATACGTACACGTATGATCCGGGAGCCGCAACTTCATTTTCCGGAATTGTTTGCTCCCCCATCGAACTTCTCAGGAGGGGAGAACCATCCATTTCCGGACCCACCCCATCAACTCAGCAGCCGTCACGCGCTTCTCGTAAAGCAACCTTTGGAGCAAAGCCAACTGAACCTCGGCGAGACAGGATTGGGCAACCAGTTCAACGGACTGCCGCGCATCCACGCGACGCAGCGCAGGATGTCGGATCTGTGCATAGATCTCGCTGCAGCGCTCCAGCACGCCCCGCTTCTCAAACTCAGTTCCGCCTTCGCCCCGCGACTGGATCCGCTCGGAGGACGCATCAATGGATAGGTCCAGCAAGAGCAGGACGTCAGGAGCGGGTGCAAAGACCTCGTTCCGACGCAGAATCTCCCTCCAATCCAGACCGCGGCTTCCCTGATAAGCCGCGTTGGAAAAATAATATCGATCCAGGACCACCACCTCCCCTGCCGCCAAACCGGGTTCAATGAAACCCGAAACATGCTCCTTCCGGTCGAGGATGAACAACTCCAACTCCTCCTCGGCAGTAAGCCGGCCAAGCGTGGCAGAGGCTCGAAGGCGACGTCCGTGAGGCCCATCCGTTGGCTCCCGATCCACCCGCAGGGGAACCCCCAATTCCCGGAGGGATTGGGTCAGACGGCGCACTTGGGTGCTCTTGCCGGCACCATCAATCCCTTCAAAGACGACAAGGATCCCCCGCCCCATTGGGCTGGGGGAATGTCTTTCCGCAGGGGACGTGGTCATTCAACGCCGGATGCAGCCTCAGACGCAGACGCCGAAGGCCTTCTCAGGATCCACGCCAAGGTCCTGGATTGCCTGGGCAACCAAGGCGGTGGGTACTGCCCCCCGTTGTGAGAGGGCATACAGCGTCGCAATGGCCGTGCACTCAGCATCGATTTCAAAGAAGCGCCGAAGCACTGGACGTGCTTCCGAGCGTCCGAAACCATCACAGCCAAGCGTCATCAGCCCGCCGGGAATCCACGGCGCCACTTGATCGGCGACCAACTTGAGATTGTCGCTGACGGCAATCCAAGGCCCTGCCTGGCCTGCCACCGCGTCCTCGAGGTAGGATCGCCGAGGGCTCTCCGTGGGATGCAGCATGTTCCAACGCCTGGCTGCCTGTGCCTCGGAGCGGAGCCGCTTGTAACTCGTCACGCTCCACACATCCACGGAGACACCATATTTCTCGAGGAACCCCTGAGCCCGCAACGCCTGTTGCAGGATGGCACCGGAGCCCAGCAACTGGGCCTTGTGCGGCAAGCCTTCCTTGCCGGGGCGGAACTTGTACATGCCCTTCAGGACCCGGTCAGCGACATCCGCACCCTCGGGCATCGGGGCATGATCATAGTTCTCGTTGTGGACCGAAACGTAATAGAACACGTCCTCCCCATCCTCGTGCATGCGCCGGATGCCGTCGCAGAGGATCACAGCCAACTCATAGCCAAAGGCGGGCTCGTAGGCGTAAAGGTTGGGCACCGAACTGGCGACGAGATGGCTGTGTGCATCCTGATGCTGCAGTCCCTCGCCATTCAGTGTCGTCCGACCGGAAGTTGCCCCAATAAGGAACCCCCGCGCCCGGCTGTCGCCAGCGAGCCAGATCTGGTCGCCAACCCGCTGGAACCCGAACATCGAGTAGTAAATGTACAGCGGGATGGTCGGAACACCGTAGTTCGTCACTGCAGTGCCGGCCGCAACAAAGCTGCCCATGGAGCCCGCTTCGTTGATTCCCTCTTCGAGCAACTGGCCGTTCCTCAGTTCGACGTACGGAGCGAGTTCCGCCTTGTCCACCGGATTGTACAACTGCCCCTTTGAGGAGTAGATGCCTACCTGCTTGAACAAGCCTTCCATGCCGAAGGTTCGAGCCTCGTCTGGAACAATCGGAACAATGAATTTCCCTATGTTTGGGTCACGCAGCATGGCACTGAGCATGACCGTATAGGCCTTGGTGGTGGATGCCCCCTTCAGCACGGATGCATTGATGAGCCCGGGGAAATCCGTGTAACGCGGCGTCTTGAGGGCTGGCGCACGCACCTCGCGCTTCGGAAGGAATCCACCAAGGGCCTTGCGACGGGCGAGCAAGTATTGCGTCTCCGCACTGTCCAACGGCGGGCGGAAGAACGGCATCTCTGCGATCTCCTCGTCACCGACGGGCACACTGAAACGGGAGGCAAAGTGCCGGAGGTCCCGTTCCGCCAGCGTCTTCTGCTGGTGGGAAGGATTGCGTCCCTCACCCGCTTCACCCAGACCGTATCCCTTCACCGTCTTGGCGAGGATCACCGTGGGGCGCCCGTTACGCTGGTTCACCGCACGGTTGTAAGCCGCGTAGACCTTCCGGGGATCGTGCCCACCCCTCATGAGGTGCTTCAACTGATCGTCGGTCAGGTGGTCGACCAGGCGCAGCAGCTCAGGATACTTGCCGAAGAAGTTCTTCCGGATGTAACTGCCCGGTTCGACGATGTACTTCTGGTACTCGCCATCGATCACCTCTTCCATCCGCTTCGCCAGCAGCCCGGTCACGTCCCGGGTGAGCAGTTCGTCCCAGTTTCCGCCCCAGATGACCTTGATGACGTTCCAGTTGGCACCCCGGAACACGCCTTCGAGTTCCTGGATGATCTTTCCGTTGCCCCGAACCGGTCCATCAAGACGCTGCAGGTTGCAGTTGATCACCCAGATGAGGTTGTCCAGACCTTCGCGGCCGGCGACGTTGATCTGACCCAATGTCTCGGGCTCATCGCTCTCTCCGTCACCGATGAAGCACCAGATCCGCGGTTCCTCTTCACGGGGAACCTGAACGAGTCCCCGGTGCTGAAGGTAGCGGCTGAACCGGGCCTGGTAGATCGAGTGGATGGGGCCCAGCCCCATCGACACCGTCGGGAACTGCCAGTAGTCCGGCATCAGGTAAGGATGCGGATAGCTGGAGAGGCCGGGATGCGGCTGCAGCTCCTGACGGAAATTGATGAGGTGCTGCTCGTCCAGACGGTACTCGAGGTAGGAACGGGAGTAATTCCCAGGGGAGGCATGACCCTGGAAATAAATCATGTCGCCAATCCGCCCCTCATCACCACCACGGAAGAAATGGTTGAACCCCACCTCGTAAAGGGTTGCCAGCGACGCAAAGGTCGCGATGTGGCCGCCCACGCCAAGGTTTCCGGCATTCGCACGGACCACCATGGCCATCGCGTTCCAGCGGACGTGCGCGCGGATCAATCGCTCCATCTCAAGGTCCCCGGGATACTCCGGTTCTTCGGAAACGGGGATGGTGTTGAAGTAAGGAGTGCTGGTGACGTCCGGAATCGGGTGACCGCGGCCGCGGAGACCGCCGATCAGATCGGAGACGATCACCTTCGCCTCTTCGGGAGCCTTCCCGGACAGGACGAGATCCATCAGTTCCTCGATGGAGGCGGCGTGCCGCGTCAGTTGCGGTGCCGGGCGGGTTCGCAGAGCCGTAGTGGCGTTGCCGGTGCCGTTGAGGACGGCCGAGATCGGTTCAGATGCAGTGGTCTTCAAAGTGGAATGTGCGGCGACGAAGCCGGGCAAAGGTTAGCCAAACTGCCTGTCCTGCCAAGCGTGTCGGCGGTGATCACCAGAAAAATCCTGTTTGCCACCTTACGACTCTCTGCTACACACACCGCTCTTCTTCGGCCCGGCCGAAGACATACGCAAGAAAACCAGTTTTATGTCGCAGCACAACAGTCTCCGCGCCGCCGCTGGCACCACCGGCGCAAAGCGCAATGTCCTCAAGCGTTTCGAACGCGTCGCACTCCTCAAGGCTCGTGGCCAATGGAAAGACGGCGACCGCGTCGTCGGCCTCCGCAAGACCCTGCCGCCCGAGTGAGCAGGGCAGCCTGGGCTCTCACTCCTTCAGAATCACCACCGCTTACGAATGCCGATTGTCGGCCTGATGCCGCAGTCGGCTTTTTCTATTCTCCCATCACATGGCTCTCGTCCGTCTCCAGAAATTCCTCGCCGAGGCCGGCGTCGCCTCACGTAGAGCGGCCGAGAAGCTCATCACCGATGGCCACATCACGGTGGACGGCCAAGTAGTCCGGACACTTGGCACCAAGATCGAACCGGCGCAGGTTGAGGTTGCTGTAGACGGCAAGGTGGTTCGAACCCGCCGCAAGGTCTATGTCGCATTGCACAAGCCTCGCGGTTTCCTCTGTACCCGCAGTGACCCCGAAGAGCGCCGGACGGTTCTGGATCTTCTCCCGCGGGAATGGAACAACCTCTTCCCTGTAGGCAGGCTCGATCAAGACAGCGAAGGACTCCTCTTCCTGACCAACGACGGCTCCTTCAGTCTCCAACTCACCCACCCTCGATACGGAGTCAGGAAGAAATACCTCGCCGTCGTCGAAGGGCGGATCGACGAAAGCCAATTGCGCCGCTTTACCCAGGGCGTGGAAGACGCCGGCGAACTGCTCAAGGCCGAACGTGCCATCCTGCTTGCGTCCAACAACAGCCACAGCAGCGTCGAACTAGAACTGGCCCAAGGACGCAACCGTGAGGTCCGCCGCCTCTTTGCTGCCCTCGGCCATGAGGTCGTCCAACTCCGTCGCACCCAGATCGGTCCGATCCGGCTCGGTGAACTGCCCGTGGGCAAATGGCGCATCCTGAACCCCACGGAAATCAAATCGCTCTTGCCCAGCGAGACCTGAGCCCTGATTTTGAAGCCTAACGGTGCCAACGGGTGCCGCCCTCACGATGAATCGTCGTCTACTTGTCCTCCTTGCCTTCCTTCTTGCGGCATTCCTGCCCGCACTGAGCACCTGGGGCCTCTCGCCAAAGCCCCCGGGGCCCATTGTTACCACCGGCAGCGCCAACCTGCGCTCAAAGCCGTCGATGTCCGCCGAAATCCTGGTTTCCCTGAAAAAGGGCCAGGAACTCCTGCAGGTCGGTACCGCAGAGGATCCCAAGGCTCCCGCCGACGAGCCGAGAGAATGGGTTGAGGTCGCGGCTCCAACCGGAACAAAGGTCTGGATCTTCGCCGCCCTGGTGGATTCCAACACCAAAACGGTCCGCGCCAAGAAGGCCAATCTCCGTGCTGGTCCCGGACGGAACTACGCCGAAGTCGGTTATCTGGTCGAAGGTGCCGTCGTTCAGGAATTGCGCGCAGCCGATGGTTGGCTCCAGATCGCCGCCCCTGAGGGAGCAGTCGTCGGTTACATTGCGAAATCGCTGGTCCGGAGCGCTCCCGAAGGCGTCGCATCGAAGACGGAAGGAAAGCCCATCGATCCCCCCGCAGTCACCACGCGCACGACACCTCCAACCCGTCGCCCCATACCCCTTCCCGAATCCGTGAATCGGGAGCCAACTCTGGCAGCTCGGGCCATTCCTGCCGATCCCACAGTCGAATCGCGCCCCCTCAACAGTATCCCTGCCACGCGAATCCAGCCTGCGCCGCCCCGGGTTGCTCAGCCGATTCCCGAGGTCGTCACATCAGAACCTGTGCTCCAGCCCCTTCCGTCGACTCCCCCGCCATCGGAAACCACGGCACCCGTTGTCCCTCCGGCGGTGATTCCTGCTCCAATCCTTCCTGCTTCCTCCATTCCCTCACAGCCAACGATCGTCCACGTTGAACGCCCGCGGCAGGTCATCCGTGAAGGCGTGGTTGCAGTAGCCCTGACCCCTCAGGCTCCAGGCAATTACCAACTCGACAACTTCCGCAAACGTGAAGGGATGATCGCCTTCCTCTATACGGATGACCCAGAGATCAAGCTGTCGTCATGGCGCTGGCGTCGGGTCCTGATCACCGGCGAGGAATACGTGGATGCCCGCTGGCCGAAGTCCGCGGTCATCAAGGTGACCGCCATCCAGCCTGCCTACTAGGTCAGGAACCCTTCCAAATCGGCCGCCCTCCGGAATCCGGTGGGCGGCCTTTTTTGTTCCCATGGAAAGGCCGCAGACCAATCCTTCCCAGACGGCAAAGGAATGAAACCTTTACAGGGTTGCCTGTGTGCTCAGCGCCTTCGGTCGTTCCGCAGTCGCGGAAATTGGGATGAGTGATCCGGCCCAGTTTGAACAGTTCCTGATCAATTATCAGGACATGGTGTACTCCACGGCATACCGCCTCCTTGGCCAGGAGGCGGAGGCCCGGGATGTAAGTCAGGAGGTTTTCCTTCGCGCCTGGGAGCACTGGGAACAGCTCTCACAAAGCCCAACCGTCGGAGGATGGCTCAAGACCGTCACACGAAACCTCTGTATCAACCACTTACAGCGCTACCGGGCGCGGTGGAAATTCTTCACGGACCTCAAGTCGGCGGATGCTCAGGATGATGAACCCGGTTTGGAGGCCACATTCGCCGCCCCGGAAACCTTGGACACCGAACTGCTCACAGCAGACCAGAGAAGCGTTCTCGAAGAAGCCCTCGAACGACTTCCCGAGGATCAACGTATCGCTTTGGTTCTCTACCACTACGAGGATCTGGATTACACCGAGATTGCCGAGCGTCTCCACGTGAGCCTCGGCAAGGTGAAGACCGACATTCACCGGGCCCGCCTGGCTCTCTTCAAAAGATTGCAACCAAGACGCGAGGAACTGGGTGTTTAGAAAGTCAGTACCATGAATCCACTGGATGAAACATCGGCCCCTCTGAAGCGCTGGACGGACTCCGCACTCCGCCAGCTACCCGCCCGGAAGGCACCCGACGGCTTTGCCCTCCGGGTCCTCTCCGAAATCCGGAGGCGGGCTAATCTACCTTGGTACCACCGACCTTGGACCCAATGGCCGAGCCTCCAACAATGGCTGTCGGCCTTCATGGTTGCCGCCCTTTTGGTTGGTATCTTCGGCTTCGGGCTTCCCCTGCTTCAGTCCACCGCTGCCCAGTCCCCCGCCGCTGTCAAGGCATCGGCAGCCATCGACTCGATTGGAGCGGTTCAATCGGCCGCATTCAAGATCACCCCCTATTTGAGGCAACTGGCGGGCCAACTCTCCTCCACCCACCTTCTGCTCGCCGCTGGATCCCTCGTCGCCGCCTGGCTTTCCACCCTGGGTCTGGGCGCTGCCTGCTGGCGCGTCGCATCCCAAGACCGATGATCCCATGAAGCCCTTCGATTCCCGATTCCTGCATTCCGTCCTCCTCGCACTCTCCCTCGCAGCGACCTGGACCCCACGGCTTCTCGCGCAAACCGCTCCTCCGCCACCGCCCACGCCGGAGTCTGCCACCACGCCAAGCACTGCCGCAGAGACTGCCAGTGCAGACGACGACCTGGTGGAACCGGTGGACCGCGTTGGCCGCGACGTCGTTGCCACGGGTACGGATGTCCACATCCGCCCCGGCGAGATCGTCCACGACGTCTCCGTGACCGGTGGAGACATTGTTGTTGAAGGTGAAGTCACGGGCGACCTCGTGGTCATCATGGGAAAGGCAACCCTCCACGGAAAGGTCGCCGGTGACGCATTCAACATCGGGCGCGGGATCCGGGTCGAGAACGGGGGATTCATCGGTGGCGACGTTCTGGCCATCGGATTTGGGGTCTTCAGGGAACCGGATGGCGTGGTTCAAGGTGAAGTAACGAATCTCGGGCTGGCAGCGCTGCCGGAATCTGTCCGGACACAAGCGCTCCTCTTCTTTGAGGAGTGTATGATGCTTGCCCGCCCCCTCTCGTTCCGGGTTCCTTTCGTCTGGCTTCTGTGGGGCGCCATGTTGGCTTTGCAGGCGCTCATTGGCCTCCTTTTTCCCGAGGCAACCCAAGCAACGATGCGGGCGATGCGCGAACGGCCGGGAGGGACAGCGCTGCTCGGCATTCTGGGCCTTCCGTTGATCCTTCTGGCATCCTTGATCCTGACCCTGACCCTTGTTGCGAGCCTTGCCGTTCCTTTCCTGATCGCAGCTCTCTTTATTGGCCTCTTCATCGGCCGGATAGCCATCCTCCGCATCATCGGAGCAAGGATCCTTCGCCTGTTTGATCTTCGGGAGTCCCATCCGGCCGCCGAATTTGCCACGGGTGTCGTGATCGCCGTCGGCCTGTTCCTCATTCCGTTCGTCGGTCTACTCGTGTGGATGCTCTTCCTGCTCTGGGCACTGGGCGGCATCTTGATGGCACTGTTCAGGCGGGACAAGGTGCGGGCCACAAGCGAAGGCCCTGCAGGAGCCACTTACGGGACGGAAGCAATGCCGAATCCACTCGGCGAACGCTTTCAACCGAAGGAATCCGCCACGCAGTCCAACAACGCCGAACCCGCTGCAACCCCGAACGTGGGCGCGCCGATTACAGTGGCCTCGGCCGCCATCCCAGCGGGCGCGGATGCTTCCGCGGGCGCCGGCAGTCCCAGCCTGGGGTGGACCGAGG
Organism: Cyanophyceae cyanobacterium; assembly: GCA_044356195.1. Classification (GTDB taxonomy): domain Bacteria; phylum Verrucomicrobiota; class Verrucomicrobiia; order Limisphaerales; family UBA9464; genus UBA6176. The sequence goes on along the minus strand of JBIKWS010000013.1, from coordinate 458 downwards.
ATCGCTCAACCCCCTCCCCTATCGATCCCCTTCTGTCAGCGCGTCCCACCACCGGTCGCCGTCTTGGAGCCCTGCTGATTGATTGGATGCCGATCTTCTTCCTGATTGGCATGCTCCCGGATCGCTTCCTGTTCATCAATATTGAGGCAATGGGTGGATTTCTCCGCATCGCACTCGGCGTCGCCTATTTCACCTCCTTCATCGCCTGGCGTGGAACAACACTGGGCGGGATGGTTCTGGGACTTCGCGTGGTTCGGATCGACGGTCGGCCAATAGATCGAACGGTTGCTCTGGTGCGCGCCGTCGCCGCCATCCTCAGTGGACTTTGCATTGGTATCGGTTGGTTCTGGGCGAGTTGGGATGAACGCCGCCAAACCTGGCATGACCGCCTTGCCGGAACTGTGGTCGTCAGGGACGACCATATTCAACCGCTCGTGTGATCAATCAATGAAGATGGG
>JBIKWS010000310.1:0-5277 GCA_044356195.1 Cyanophyceae cyanobacterium | reverse complement strand
TCTTCCTACCAGGGACCCGACGGCACCCTGTGGTTCGGGACCCGCACCGCAGGAGGCATGCGGTACCGCGACGGACGTTTCGAGGCCGTGCCCTTCTACGGCCGACGGCAGTCCATTGCGATCTGGTGCATCCACGGCGACGCCCAGGGAACCGTCTGGATGGGTTCACCCCGCGGCTTGCACACGATCCGGCCGGATGGCTCCGTCGACACGCTGACCGGGGCCCAAGGGCTCTCCAACGACGACGTCCGTTCCATCGTCGCCTCGCCGGATGGCTTGCTGTGGGTCGGCACCTCCTATGGGCTCAATCTCCTCCGGAACGGCCAGGTGGTCACCAACTGGGCCAATGCTGACGGGCATCCGCTGGAGATCGTCGCCACCCTCCACGCCGAACGCGATGGCACCGTCTGGATCGGGACCCTCGACCGCGGACTCTTCCGGTATCGCGAGGGACGCTTCAGCCACTTCTCCGCCGTGGAAGGCCTGCCGGATGCGTCCGTTTACCAGATCCTCGATGATGGCCGGGACCGCTTGTGGTTCACCTGTGGACGCGGCGTCTATTCGGTGGCCAAGGCGGACCTCAACGCCGTGGCCGACCGCCTCAGTCCGCAGATCCAACCCACCCTCTACAATCGCGCCGACGGCCTCCGGACCCTCGAACTCACCGCGTCCGTCCAACCCGCCGGCATGCGCACCCGCGACGGCCGCTTGTGGTTCGGGTCCAATCGCGGCGTTTCCATCCTCGACCCCCTCCGACTCCCGCGGAACACGGTGGCCCCACGGCCCCGCATTGACCGCGTCGTGCTGAGCGCGGCGGACACCAACCTGACCATCCGCTTGCGTGCGCCCTCAGCCACGGAGTGGCAGGAACCCCGCCCGGAACGCCTCGAACGCTCGCCCGGAGGTCGAAGAACCCTCACCCGACTCGAAGTGCGCGAACCCGATGGCACCCTCGAATTGCCCCCCGGCATCGATTTCCTCGAATTCCAGTTCACTGCCCCCACCTTCATCGCCGCCAAGGACCTCAACTTCCGATGCCAGCTCGAAGGCTTCGATCGCGGATGGATCGAGATGGGCCAGCGGCGAGCCGCCTATTACACCCGCGTTCCTCACGGCCGATATGTCTTCCGCGTCGCAGCAGTGAACCACGACGGAATGACGTCCATCTCCGATGCCACCCTCGAAGTCATCCTCCGTCCCCGTTGGTGGCAGACGCGCTGGGTGGCCTTTTCCATCGTCGCCACCTGCCTCCTCGGCGCCTTCGGCAGCCACCGCTGGCGCATCAACGCCCTCGAACGCCGCCGCATCGCCCAGGAAACCTTCGCCCGCCAGCTCATCGCCTCCCAGGAATCCGAGCGCCGCCGCATCGCTTCCGACCTCCACGACTCCCTCGAACAGGAACTCCTCGTCATCAAGAACCGCGCCGATCTCGCCCTCCTCGACGCCACCGATCCCACAAGCGCCCAACAACAGCTCACCGAGATCTCCCAACTCGCCATGCACGCCGTCGAGGACGTCCGCCAGATCACCCACGACCTGCGCCCAAAACTCCTCGATCGCCTCGGCATCACCCGCGCCCTCCGCACCCTCCTCGACCGCATCGCCGACGGCAGTTCCCTCGCGGTCGATTCCGACATCGATCCCATCGACGGCCTCCTCCAACCCGCCGACGAGATCAACCTGTACCGCATCGTCCAGGAATCGCTGAACAACGTCCTCAAGCACGCCCAGGCCCGGACCGTCCGCATCCGGCTCACCCAATCCGAAGGCCGGGGCGAACTCGAGGTCTCCGATGACGGCAAGGGCTTCGAACCCGCAAGCATCCAGGACGACGAAGCCTTCGGCCTCCGCGGACTCGAGGAACGCGCCCGCATCCTCGGCGGCGAACTCACCATCCGATCCCAACCCGGCCACGGCACCACCGTCCTCGCCCGCTTTCCACTCCCCAAACTTTCCAGGCCATGAATCCACTCCGCCTCGTCATCGCCGACGATCATCCCATCTTCCGCGCCGGCCTTCGCGCCGTGCTCGCCCGCAGCCCCGAAATCCAGGTCGTCGGCGAAGCCGGCGATGGCGCCGAAGCCCTCGATCAGGTCCGGCAGTTCAAACCCGACATCGCCATCGTGGACATCGACATGCCCAAGTGCGATGGCCTCCGCTTCGCCGCCTCCGTCCGCGACGCCCAGATTCCCGTCAAGGTCGTCGTCCTCACCGCCCATCCCCAGAAGGAGATGTTCGACGCCTTCCTGGACCTCGGCGTCGCCGGCTACGTCCTCAAGGAAAACGCCTCCGCCGAACTCATCGCCTGCCTCAAGGCCGTCTCCGAGGGCGAACCCTACGTCAGCCCATCGCTCACCCGACTCCTCCTCCGCCGCCGTCAGGCCGCCGACCAACTCCGCACCGAACGTCCCGGCATCGACCGACTCACCCCCGCCGAACGCCGGATCCTCCGCCTCATCGCCGAGGACAAGACCTCCAAGGAGATCGCCACCCAACTCGGCGTCAGCCCCAACACCGTCGACAACCACCGCGCCAACATCTGCGAGAAACTCGGCCTCCGCGGCACCCACTCCCTCCTGAAGTTCGCCTTCGACAACAAATCCCGCCTCAACGCGGACTGAGCCTGAGCCGCATCCATGCAGTAAAGGTCTCGCGCAGAGGGGCAGAGACGCAGAGGGCGAAAGGAAATCTGAAGCTCGGGCAACGGTGAAGGGGATCACCGTTTGGTGACTCGATGAAGATGATGGAAAGACTCGTTTCCTCTGCGCCCCAGCGTCTCTGCGCGAATCATTCTCCGACATCCAACCGCATGGAGACCGCTGAGTGCGGCCGTTGGAGAACAACCCGCAACTCCCAACTGGTCCCAAGCCGTGGCACCAGGCCCGGAGGGCCGAAAGAGGATAGCCCAGTGCGTGAGCGCTGGGTTCCGTCCCCCCCATGAACACCCAGCCCCGGCATGGGCGACAGATTCCCCGCTCCTTCCTCCCCTCACCCGTTCCCTTGACGCCGGAGGCGTTGAAGCCGATGGCCCGGGGGAGTGCAGCCGCTGAATGCTTCACACACCTGCAGGCGGAAGTCAGACCGGGATGATTCCTCACGCCCGCTTCGCTCAAGACGAGGAAACGCAAAAAGCCGACACGTGGGGTCGAGTCGGATGGGTATCGGGATCGAACCCGGTTCTTCCCCTCGGGTTCTCCATACCGATCCCGATCCCGAAGGGGCGTGGGAGTCGGGGGTGTCTGTCGCCCCGCTGGGGCTGGTTCTTCAGTGCGTTTGGGTCCCACCGCTGACGCCGTGGGCTATCGTCTTTCGACCCTCCGGGCCTGCGGAAGGTTTGGCGAGCCAGTCGGCTAATGCCGCGTGCCTCGGTCGAGGGGAGAGAACGGATTCCGGATGGTCAGCCCCCCGATGATGCGACCTTCCTGAAGATCCTCGGACAACAACACCGATGCGCCACTGGCGAGAGCGGCGGACACGATGAGGCAACAACCTCAGTCCGCCAACACCGCATCCCAGCGGTAGAACAGGATCCACTCACCCAGGACCTTGCGATCCGCCTCGGGAACCTTCGCCCCCAGTGGCGGCATGGGCACCGTGCCCCAGCGACCCGTTCCACCGCGCTCGATCTGCGACAACACCTTCGGCAATGCCTCGGCGTCATCCTTGTACCGCGCGGCGATGTCGCGATACGACGGTCCCACCATCTTCGTGTCCGGATTGTGGCAGGTCAGGCAGGTGTGCCTTGCCGCCAGCGTCTGCGCGGTCCTGCCGTCGACCGGCAGGATCCGCGACGCAAGCAATTCCCACTTCCCGTCCACCTTCACCGGCACGCCGAAGACGTTGACCTTCGCCGTCGGGACATCCCTTCCGGTCGTCGCCGTCGACACGCGCACCGTCACCTCGCCACCGTCGCCGGTCGCCTGGAGGGTGCCGCCGGAAAACTTGCCCGCGGCCAGGGTGACATTCGTCAACTGCACGTATCGGCCCGCCGACGCCGACGCGTCCTTGAAGAACGCCACACCACGCGGTTCCGACGCACCAAAGGCCTTGTTCGTCGACTGCAAGGTGACGGAGCCGGAATTGATCTTCAGCGCCGCCCAACCGAACGGCCCATCACCCAGTTTGCCCGCCAGCGTCACCTCATTGCGCGGTGCCAACAGCGCCGCATCCGCCTTCGAAGCGACGACGGGAAGCCCGACCCCACCCGACGGTTGCACGAAGGCCAGGACCACGTCTCCGGCCAGTGTCGCCCGCGCGCTCACAATGCCGCTCACGGAGAATTCCGTGGTGGTGTCCGACGCCTTCCCCGTCGCCGGGTCCACCTTCTGCAACACGTCGGGAATGCTCGCCGCGTGAACGCTCCGCAGCACTCCGGCTGCCACCAAACCGATGCTGATCCAATGCCTCATACAGACCGGAAGATAGCCACCCACGGGCAACGCGCGTGCGGCGTTTTGCCGCATGCCTCCGGACATCCATGGATCAGCGCGGCGGCGGATACTTCGCCAGCTTGCGCTGCAACGAACGTCGATCGATCCCGAGCAGCTTCGCCGCCCGCGTGATGTTGTTCCCCGTATCGGCCAGCACGCGCTGGATGTGTTCCCACTCCACCCGATCGAGCGATGCCGGTTCCACCTCCGTTTCAGGCGGTGCTCCGCGGCGATCACGCTCCCCACGCAGGGCCAGCAGGATCTGGTCGGGCTCGACCGGCTTCGTGAGGTAATCCCTGGCTCCCAGCCGCACCGCCTCCAACGCGGTGGCAATGCTCCCGAAACCCGTCAGCACAACGATGGGTATCGCCGGAAGGCGGGAATGCAATTCGGCCACCAGACTCAGCCCGCTGTCCGTGCCCAGGCGCAGGTCCACCACGAATCCGGTGAAGTCCCCGGTCTTCGACAACGCCAGCGCAGAATCCAGGCCCGCGGCCGTCGTGACCGCATGTCCGCGCGCTCCCAACGCCCGGGCCAACCGCTCCCGGAACGCCGCGTCGTCGTCCACCAACAGCAATCGTTCCATGTTCACAGTCCCCCCGATCGCACGCCTCCGCCCGGAAGGCTGAGAACCGCGCGTGTTCCACCCCGTTCCAAGCCTTCCAACCGAAACTCGCCGTCCAACCGCTGCGCCAGCAAGCGGACCAGGAACAATCCCAACCCCATCCCCTGCCCGGGCGGCTTCGTCGTGAAGAACGGCTCCCCGGCATGGGAACGGGCGGCCGGGTCCAGTCCAGCCCCACGATCCTCAACCGCGAACTCCACACGCTCCCCCGCACGGCGTATC
>JBIKWS010000309.1:0-5281 GCA_044356195.1 Cyanophyceae cyanobacterium | reverse complement strand
GGCGGGGGCCAGGGAGCGGTCGGAGACGGGTTCGTCGGATCGGATCTGGCCGTCGCGCATGACGACGATGCGCTTGCAGTAGCGGGCGACGTCGAGTTCGTGGGTGACCATGATGACGGTCATGCCCTGGTCATTGAGGTGTTGGAAGATGCCCATGATCTCGATGGAGGTCCGGGAATCGAGGTTGCCGGTGGGTTCGTCGGCGAGGAGGACCTTGGGTTCGTTGACGAGGGCACGGGCGATGGCGACGCGCTGCTGCTGGCCGCCGGAGAGTTGGCTGGGGGTGTGGTCGGTGCGCTGGCCCAGACCGACCAACGTCAGGGCGGCGAGGGCGCGCTTGCGCTGCTCGCCAGCCGGGAGCGGCGGGCGGGTGTAGAGCATCGGGAGTTCGACATTCTCGACCGCGGTCGTGCGGGACAGGAGGTTGAAGCCCTGGAAGACGAAGCCGAGCTTGCGGTTGCGCAGGTCGGCGCGCTCGTTGCGGGACAGTGACCCGACATCGACGCCGTCGAGGAGGTATTTGCCGTCGGTGGGCCGGTCGAGGCACCCGATGGTGTTCATCATGGTGCTTTTTCCGGAGCCGCTGGCGCCCATGATGGCGACGAATTCACCGGGGAGGACGGACAGGTTGACGCCGCGGACGGCGTGGACCTCGACTTCGCCGGACTTGTAGGTCTTGCGGAAGTTGGTGAGCTGGATGACAGGCTGCACGGTGGCAAGGGGGTTAGCGGCGGCCGCCACCGAAGGGTGATCCGAACGGAGAAGCGGCAGGGCCGGCGGCAGCCGCCGTTGTGGCTCCACCCTTGGAGCCGGTGATGACGGCATCGCCTTCGTTCAGTCCTTCGAGGATCTCGTAGTTGATGCCGTCGGTGATGCCGACCTTGACGTTGACGGCCTGGACGGTCGGGGTGGCTTTCTGGTTTGGATCACCGGAAGCGGTTGCGACGACATAGACGGTGCGCAGGGTGGGGCCTTCGATCGTTGGCGCGGGACGGTTGGGTGCGGAACCTCCTCCTCCGCCGCCTTCGCCACCACCTCCGCCGCCGGGGCCACCGCCGCCTTCGGCCCGCCGGCGGCGCATTTCGGCCATCATCTTCTCGTATTGTTCCTTCTGTTCCGGCGTGAGCGAGGCCATGTACTTCTCGCGTTCCTCGTCGGTGGGACGACGGAAGCCGCCGGACATCCACGGCGGGGTCGGGAGGCCTTCCATGCCCGCCATTCCGCCGCGTCGCGGGCGGACGATGTCGTTCGTGGAAACGGTGTTGGTGGCCGGAAGGATGGTGGCGCCGATGGCGGCCGGGCCGAAGCGGAAGGCGGAACCGGGGAGGCGAAGGACGTTGGTCCGCTCGGAGGTGATGATGGATGCGTTGGCCGTCATTCCGGGGCGGAGCTTGAGGTCGGGATTTGCGACCTCGACGACGGTCGTGTAGGTCACGACGCTTTGGTTGGTGGTGGCGGCGTAGCGGACCTGCTTGACCCTGCCGTTGAACTTGCGGTTCTGGAAGGCATCGACCTGGAACTCGATGCGCTGGCCTTGATCCACCGCGCCGATGTCGGCCTCGGACACGGCCAGTTCGATGTGCATCTTCGAAAGGTCGTTGGCGATCGTGAAGAGCGTGGGGGTGTTGAAGGAGGAGGCGACGGTCTGGCCGGCGTCGACGGCGCGGGAGATGACCATGCCATCGAGGGGCGCGTAGATGGTGGTGCGCTGGAGGTCGACGCGGGCGCTTTCGGCGGCGGCCTCGCGCATCTTGACGTTGGCGGCGGCCTGCAGGAGTTGGACGTCGTTCTGGGTGTACTCGGTCTCGGAAATGAGCTTGGCCGTGAAGAGTTCCTTGGCGCGCTTGAGGTTGAACTCGGCAAGGACCTCCGAGGCCTTCGCCGAGGCGAGGTCTGCCTCGGCGCGCGCCAGGGCGCGCTCAAACGAGGCGGGGTCAATGGTCGCGAGGACATCGCCGGCCTTGACCTTGGAGTTGAAGTCGACCTTCACGTCCGTGAGCGTGCCGGAGACTTGGGATCCAACCTGGATCAGTCGCGTGGGCGTGAGGGACCCGTTGGCGGAAACGGATTGGATGAGGTTGGTGCGGACGATGGCCTCCGTCCGGAACTCAATGGGCGGCGCGCTCTGGAACTTGCTGCAGCCCGCGCCGAGAGCGGCGAGAGCAGTCAGGGCCGAAGCGGTGGCGCGGGCGGTTGGAAGGCGGTGTTGGGTACGCATGGGGCGGGCTAAGGCGGTAGGGGCGGGCGGCGGCAAATGGCATTCAACGGGAGCCGTGCGCACCGGATCGGGTCCGGAAACGGAGGAGGCCGGGAAGCAGAAAGCGTGAAACCATGCCGACATGATGTCGGCGGAGACCCGTGAATGGAAGCGGTGGTTACACGCTGCGATCGAGGTCCGGTCATCCTGGGGTGCCCCCCTCATTGGAGCATGTGCGTCGCGAGGCACCCGGGAGATCCAGAGTGGTCTTCCACCGGGACCACCTTTGCAGGAGGCTGGGGCTGCGTGGGATGCTTCCGCCAGATTCATGCAAAGCATGAGGAAAGAGCGTTAACGTCCATGCATTCCGGACCGACTTGCGATTTGACAGGGAGGCGGTGCGGCGGGACGGTGCTTGTGAAATCGGTGCAACAACGTCACCGGAAGTTCGAATTGCTTCAACCCATGGGGGCGAACTCCGGAAAGAAGCTTCGTGAAGCGGGATGACTGCCAATACCGGTCCTTTTGCGGATGGAAGTGGGACGGATGCCGTGCCGTAACCATGCCACACCTATGGTTCAAACCACGAAATTGAATGCCTCCCGCCGGATGCGGACATCCGGTGGCTTCACCCTCATCGAGTTGCTGGTCGTCATCGCGATCATTGCCATTCTTGCCGGAATGCTGTTACCCGCCCTGGGCAAGGCGAAGACGAAGGCCCAAGGGATCAACTGCCTCAACAATCACCGGCAGCTGACACTGGCGTGGCGGTTGTACACGGACGACAACAACGACGTGCTGCTGTTCGCGTCGGAGAATACGTCGGATCGGTCCACCTACTCTGGCGCATGGGTGACAGGGATCCTCGATTTCAACCCCCAGAACCGTGCGAACTGGGATCCGGACGTGGGCATCCGCAGGAGCCCGATGTGGAAGTACTGCGGGAACAGTCTTGCGATCTGGAAGTGTCCGTCGGACCGCTCATCGCTGAGGACCCCATCGGGCCCGAAGCCGCGCATCCGGTCCATGTCCATGAACCTGTTCCTGGGCGGCTGGGGCGGGACGGATGGTGGGTTCTCGGAGGATGTGGGCCGCTACCGGATCTACAAGAAGGCTTCGGACCTTGCGGAACAGGGGCCCTCCAACACGTTTGTGTTTCTCGACATGCGGGAGGACAGCGTGGACATGGGGAATTTCCTCGTGAAGATGCGGGGATATCCGAGCACCCCGGCCCAGTATGGTTTTTATGACCTGCCCGGCTTCTATCACAACAACGGTGGAGGGTTCTCGTTTGCGGACGGACATTCAGAAACACATCGGTGGAAGGATCCGCGCACGATGCCGCCGTTGAAGAAGAACGGGATCGTGCAGGATGACCTGACCACGCCCAACAACATCGATGTGGCTTATTTCCAGAGCATCGCAACGCGCCCGAAGTAAGGCAGTTTCATGAAACTGGGGGTCGACAAGGGGCGACCCCGGGTTTATACCGAGCACGATTTTCGGGGCACCCATTCTCCATAAAGTGCGCAGAGCGATACGTACTGGTGTGCCGTGGGGTGGCCCCGGGGGTTAGTTGGCGGCACGCCGAAAAAAGAGGGGCTGTTGGTGGACAGTCTCTTGTTGCTCATCCACCCAGGCGCCGGTGCAAACCGGCGCCTTGTTCTTTTTCCGGAGGACCTGCTGAACACTCAGGCGGAGGCCGGGTGATCGGTGAAGCGGCGGAGAAGCTTCCCGTGGATGCCGTCGAATCCGCCGTTCGTGAAGACGCACACGACATCGCCCTTGCGGGCGTCGAGCGCGATGTGTTCGACGATGGAGTCCGCGGTGGGCAGGTAGGCCGCCGGTTTGCCAGCCATGCGGAGATCCTGCATCAGCTTTCCCGGGTTGAGCCGTTCCTCGGGTTTGAGCTGCTCGATCCGGGCGACCTCGGACACGACGACGCGGTCGGCCCGTTCGAGGGCCTCGACGAGTTCGGTCTGGAAGACGTTCCGACGCGTGGTGTTCGAGCGGGGCTCGAAGACCGCCCAGATGCGACGTCCGGGGAACCGTACGCGGAGGGCGCGCAGGGTTTCGCGGATGGCGGTGGGGTGATGGCCGAAATCATCGACGACGGTGACCCCGCCGGCCTCGCCGCGGACATCCATGCGACGTGCGACGCCCTGGAACGTGGTGAAGGCGGATTGGATCTGGGCATCGGTGAGGCCGCAGTGGCGGGCGCACGCAGCGACGGCGAGCGCGTTGCGGACGTTGAGTTCGCCGATCAACGGCAGGGTGAAGCGGACGTCATCGAGGAGGAACTCGGAGTGTTCGGGGTGGAGGTTGAGTCCGCTGGCCCGGATCTCGTTGGCGTTGCCGAGGCCGAAACGCTTGACCGGGCAGTGGGTGACGTTGAGGAGGGGGGCAAGGTTCGATTCGTCGCCGTTGGCGAGCAGCAGCCCGCTGCGGGGGATGAGGTTGATGAAGCGGCGGAAGGCGAGCTGGATGTCGGCCAGGGTGGGGAAGATGTCCGCGTGATCGAACTCGAGGTTGTTGATGATCGCGACCTCGGGGAGGTAGTGGACGAACTTTGAGCGCTTGTCGAAGAAGGCCGTGTCGTATTCGTCGCCCTCGATGATGAACCAGTCGGAATCCGTGAAACGTGCTCCCTGACCGAGGTTGCGGGGAATGCCGCCGATGAGGAACGAAGGATTGAGCCCGTTGTGTTCGAAGACCCAGGTGAGGAGCGACGTGGTCGTGGTCTTGCCATGGGTTCCAGTCACCACCAGAGAGCGTTTGCCCCGGATGAAGTACTCCTTCAGCAGTTCGGGAAGCGCACAGTACCGGAGCTTGCGGTCGAGGACCGCTTCCGCCTCGGGATTGCCGCGGGAGATCGCATTGCCGATCACGACGAGGTCGGGCTTGTGGGCCAGATTGGATTCCGCGTAACCCTGCATGACGGGAATCTTCCGCTGGGCGAGGAAGTCCGACATGGGCGGATAGACGTTGAGGTCGGAACCGGTGACGGCGAAGCCGCGTTCCTGCATGGCGACGGCGGCGCTGGCCATGGCGGTGCCGCCAATGCCGACGAAATGGACGCTGCGG
>JBIKWS010000308.1:0-5286 GCA_044356195.1 Cyanophyceae cyanobacterium | reverse complement strand
ACCCACCCTTCGCTGCCCGCTACCGCAGCATCCTCGCCGAGCTCCAGTCCGGAGCCTGCTCCACCAACGCCCTCCTGAAGGATTTCCAGCAGGTCCAGGCCGCCGTGGAAACCTTCGTGAAGGCAGAACCCGCCGGGAACATGGGACGGATGGGACCTATGGGACCAAGGGGCCCCATGGGACCGCCCGATCCGAACCGCCCCATTCGTCCCATGGGTCCCATAGGTCCCATGAATCCCCAGAACACCACCCCCCTCTCCAGCTGGATCCAGCTCCGCCACGACAACATCGCGGGAGAGCTCAACGGCACCCGTACCGCTCCCCGCGCCGAGCTCCGCCGCATGGGTGGTGGCGGCGGGCCCCCGCCCTTCGGCGTCCGGTAATCAACTCATAGACGACTGCCCCAGTAACCCGGCCGACGCTTGGTGTGCATCACCGCGACAATCCAAATCCGGTCAGGCTCTTCAACAAAGAGGACGGCAAAGGGAAAGTCCTCGCACAAAGCACGGCGAACCCGTTGTGAAGTACGCCGAAATGCCTCCGGATTCTTCCGCAGCCGCAGGATCGTGAACTCAACATCCTTGAAGAACCGTACTGCGAGCTCCGGGCTGATGCCCTGATAGTACTCCGCGGCAGCGACGTACTCAGCGGCAGCGCCAGGATGAAATGCGTGAGGTTTCACCCACCAACGATTTGCCGGACGCGTTCGGAGACTTCCTCACCGGGAATGAGCACTGCCTTTGCCGCCTCGACTTCCTCAATCCGTCGATGCGCTTCGGTGAGCCACGCATCCTCAATCCGGGAGTCGACGTCTTGCAGGCGCCGTTCCAACTGATGAACCAGCAGGACCAGCTTGTCATCGGACCAATCCCGCGTTCCCTCCACGATTTGATCCACCGTGAGTTGCATGACGGCATGATAGGAGCTTCAACATCCCGCGCAACGGTCAGATTCTCCTGCAAACGAAGCGGGGCAGAGAAGCACCCTCCCCACCCGACTTCACCCCCGCGTACCCATCGCACCGTCCTCCTTCGCGTCTTCGCGGCTACCGATGAACTGAGGACCCGTTCGTTAGTCCGAGCCACGGAGCTGTAGGCCGGGTGCCCTCACCCGGCGCATGCATTGAAGGCTGTAGACGAGCCGCAGACCGCCAGTTCATTGCTGCAAAACACCCTTTCCATAGAGGGTCGGTTCTTCGCGTGAGCTTTCCCCTGTCCGCTTCGCGCGCATTAAACGCTTAAACTGGAATCCGAACTCCGGAAGCATCCGGACTTCGTCCGTCGTCTCGCCACCGAGCTCCCTCCTGGAATGTGGGAAGACTATGCGCTCCGGTTTGGGGGCTGTTTCCAGGATGTGGAAGAACTTCTCCCGGATCTCCCCCCCGAGGATCCCGGCCCCGACCCGGAGCCCGACCCCGAACCCGACGAACCCATCTGCTGGGAAGCCTGCGAGCCCATCCAACCTCCCTTCGACGACGGGTGAGGCAACCCACGGGACCGCGCAACCCGGTCCCCAAGCCGGGGCCACAGAAAGGAGCCCAGCGCGTGAGCGCTGGGTTCCATCCCCCCGAAAACCCAGCCCCCGGCAGAGGCGACAAAAATCCTTCACCCACAGTCGTTCACTGCCTCCAGAGCTTCAGCAAGGACCGGTTGCCCCTTCCGACAGCCGCCCAGACCAGCAGACCCATCCCGCCCGCAAAGGCAAACAAGCCCGGTTCCGGAACCGGCGTGATCTCGACCGCCCACGAACGCAATTCAAACTCCCCGCCAGTGGAGAGATCCGCGACAAAGAGGTTCCAGGACCCGTTCGGATCCATGCCGGAGAACTGATCCAGCAGCGCTGTCCGCGGGGTTTCCCACACGGCGGAGCCTGGATCCGCATTTCGGCCATCGGGTTGCCAGACACCCGTCAGGAGGCCGTCGACAGGAATGGTGTGGGATCCTGAAAGTGCCAGGCGGTAGTCATGAATGTCTGCTGGAGCCAGGTCCGAGAAGACCACGTTCATTCCGCTGACATCTCCGTAGCCACCCGGACGTTCCCCTCGTGAGCCCGGGCGGTTCAAAAGGACCGAGAATCCGCTGTGATGCTGCAATGTGACGTAGAGATCCCCCGTATAGCCGCCGTCCCCCACTCCCAGCAGCGACAGTTGGACCTCGACGCGGAACGGGCTCAAACCGATGCCGCTGACCTCCACCGTGGACACCAGACCTGCGGAGTCCCCATCGGGAACGGGAGCGTTCAGGCTCGGCACTTCGAAGAGCTGGGCATTCGCACAACGGAGGAGCCCCAGGACAAGGGTTCCGCCAAAAATGAATCGGTTCATATGGGTAAGGGTTCGATGTGTTCAGAGCTCCACGGTGCGGTAAAAGCGGGTTTCATGGGCGGAAGCCGTCTCGTCAGGAAGGGCCCACGTGCCGTCCGGCCCCACCTGGACGGAGCCCAACGGCTGCCAGTCCGGATCCGAGAGTTGACTCTTCACATCCACACGGTAGGTGCGGCCTGGGATTCCATGTCCACGAACGACCACGGGCCCTCCTTCAGGAACGGAGATTCCGGAGATGTTGCGGCTGGGCTGTCCGTCCGCGCCGGCTTCGACAATCGTGACCTGACCTGGGGTTTCCGCTCCCGCTGAATCCCGGACCACATAGACGAATGAGTCAAAGAGGGGCGCTCCCGGCCGGGGCGAATAGATGATCCATCCCTCTTCCATCACCACAGACCCACCGGATGCGCTGTTGGCACCCACGGACACCACGGTCAGGGCCTGCCCTTCGGGATCCTGGTCGTTGAGGAGCAACCGGGATGGCCGGATCTTGATCCCTGCGCCACGTCTGCGCTCGATCGTGTCCTCCACCGCAATGGGAGCGCCATTGTCGACAAGCAACCGGACGCTCGTGCTGTCGTACAGGGCACTCATGGCCGTGGACGTTCCCGGATGTTCCACCGTCAGGAAGTTTCCGAAGCGATGGGCTGCCGAGAGCAGGAGGAACTCCGTGCCTGCCGCCGGATGATACGAAGGGGCCAGCTGAATCCGGAGGTTCCCCCGCAGGTTCGCAAGCCCGTTCACGAAGACCTGTTCATGCTCCAGGGATGCCACTGGACCTGATACCGCCAACTCGAGCACCCCACCGGTCTCCATGTGCACATTTCCAACGAATGTCAGATTCCCGCCGGCAGGACTGAGCACGCCAGCGTTTCGAAACAGGGTGAAGGTGACATCGTAGCTGCCTTGGCCGGTCACGAGTCCGCCAGCCAGATTGTCGAAGGTAGGCCCAACCATCGTCACCTGCATCCCAGGGTCCACAGTCACCACTCCTGAGTTCAGGAATTGACCCGTGAACGAGCGCGGTCCACCCGCCCCTGCTGCAAACCGGATCTGGCCTGCTGGGGCGTTGCGGAGGGTTCCAGCGCTGATGATCTGACTCACATATCCCCCGTCCGTGGACTCCGCCCGGAGGGTTCCTCGATTCACCGCTCCATCGACAACCGACAAGGTGGCGGTACCGCCAGGACCACTGCCATTCACCCACAACTCCACATTCGCAAGGTTGTCCGTCAGCAGGGTTGAATCGCCCATCAGACGCAGCGTGTTGGGCTGCGCCGGCGCGGCGGTTTGGCGGACGGTCACGTGGAGGAAGTTGACCGCTCCCACCACACGGCCACCGGCGACTTCATAGGTCCCGTAATAGGTGATGAAGAATGGCGTCGCATCCAACAGACCTCTGTTCACCAGCGTCCCACTGACCACTCGATCTCCTCCCGATCCCACCTGACTGTCGATCACGCCCGTCGGGCCATTCGTCAAGATCCCGGCCAGCGAGAGATTCGAGGAATACCCCGCATCCGCGGCCTCCAATCGGATGCGCCCATCGTTCAGCGTCCCGTCCTGCACGCTCACGGACGTGTGCCCGCCATAGTTGGATCCCCGCACCCAGATCTCCACGCCTTCAGGAATGTGCCCCGACAGGCTCGCCCTACTTCCTGTCAGGATCAGCACGGAGCCAGGATCGGCGGTCCCTTCCACCGCCACAGCCCCGTCCCGCACCATCAGGAATCCTCCGATCAACCCATCCACGAACTCGAACGTCCCTCCACTCCACCCCATCGCCGCCTCCATGCTCCCTCCCAACTGCCGGAACACACGGCCCGTCCCATCCGACTCCAGGAACACGCCTGCCTCCGTCCGGATCGTGCCACGATTGTCAACCGACACATCCAACCGCCGCGGTCCTCCCGAACCCATGTTCGCCACGATCAATCCCCCGGCTGCGTTCACCAATGTTCCGGCACCCTGGATCGACGAGGTGTACCCCTGATCCGTCGACTGCATCACGATCGTTCCCCGGTTCACGAGGCCGTCCCTGACGCCCATTGTCGTGTGGTTACCGAAGTCGCTCCCGCGAACCTGCACCGTCACCAACGGGCTATCCATCAACTCCAGTGAGGTCGAACCCATCGCCGCCAACCAGGCCGTCCCGGCACCACTCCCCACTTCGATCGACCCATTGCGCACATACAACTCTCCGCTCGTCGTTCCGCCCACGTGCCGCAGCAATCCACCGTCCCACGTGAACCAACCACCACCTCCCACCTCCACGCTTCCGGACTCCTGCGTGAAGACCCGTCCGTCGACCCCGGATCCCACCAGTCCCACTCCGCCCTCCACCTGGAACAACCCTTGATTCACGACCGACACCCACAGGCTTCGCGGCCCACCCGACCCATATTGGAATGTGATTCGCCCCGTGGGTCCATTCGTCAGCGGACCTGTACCGGCAATCTGGCTCACATAACCCTGATCCGTGGAGCCCACGCGGATGACTCCATGGTTCACCAAGCCCGCGTTCACGCTCAGCGTGCCCGTGCTGCCCATGTTGCTTCCGTTCACCCACAACTCCACGTTCGCCAGGTTGTCCGTCAACAAGGTTGAGGTCCCCACCAACCGGAGCGTGTTCAGTTCCGACGGCGACGCCGTCTGTCGTACCCCCACATTGAAGAAGTTCACTGCCCCCAGCACGCGGCCACCGGCCACTTCATATGTCCCGAAGTAGGAAATGTAGTAGGCCGTCGCATCCACCAACCCCTGGTTCACCAACGTGCCACTGATCGCCCGGTCACCACCGGATCCCACCTGGCTGTCGATCACGCCCGTCGGGCCGTTTGTCAGCACTCCCGACAAAACGAGATTGGAGGAGTACCCTTGGTCCGCGGCCTCCATCCGGATACGCCCGTCATTCAGCGTCCCATCCTGCACGGACACGGACGTGTGCCCGCCGTAGTTGGATC
>JBIKWS010000307.1:0-5290 GCA_044356195.1 Cyanophyceae cyanobacterium | reverse complement strand
TCGGCCTTGGAAAGGTCCTCTACGAAATGGTGACGGGCCGGAACCGGTTGGACTTTCCCGACCTTCCGCGCGAGGTGCTGGACACTCCCGATGCCGCGGCCTTTGCGGAGTTGAACGAGATCATCCTGCGCGCCTGCGCCCCCGAAGCGGCGGCCCGCCACGCCAACGCATCGGAGTTGCGCGGCGAACTCCTGCTGGTGGACGCGGGGCGATCAGTCCGGCGGTTGCGGCGGAACGCGCGTCTGACGGCGACGTGGCGAAGGCTGGGCTTGGTGGCCGCGGGGGTCGGGTTGCTCGGATTGATCGGCGTGATGTTCGAACGGAAGCAGGCCGTCGAAGCCCGCGAGCGGGCGGCATCGGAAGCCCGACAGCGACGGTTGATCGAAGAGAAGGAATTGGTGGCCCGGCAGAACCTGTACGCCGCGGACATGAACCTGGCCCAGCAGGCCCTTGATTCCGGGAATTACGGGCGCGCCGAGGAATTGCTCGCGGCCTATCAGCCCGGGTCGGGCTCCGCGGACCTGCGCGGCTTTGAGTGGCATCATCTGTGGCACCGGGTCCGCGGCGACAGCCTCGGGGTGATGCGCGGGCACGACCAGGTGGTGTCCTCGCTGTTGCTCGCGCCGGCGGGGCGCACGGTGTTCTCGGGGAGTTTCGACGGCACCATCCGTGAGTGGTCCATCGCCGAGGGGCGGGAGTTGCGCCGATGGACGTTGCCGGGGTGCGCGATCATGACGATGGCGATGGACTCGAAGGGGACGCGCATCGCGGTCGAAGGCGGCAACCGGCCGATGACGGCGTTGCTGGACCTGGCGTCGGGGACCTGGACGACGAATGTTGGTTCGGCGTCTCCCAGCATTCAGTTCGCGCCGGGAGATAGGCGGTTGGTGCGCGGAGCGCACATGTTCCTGTTCGAGACGAACGGCGTGACCGAGGTGGTGGACAGCGGACTGCGGTTGGAACGGGAGTTGCCGGCTTCCGGTGGGCGCGCCTGGTTTTCGCCCGACGGTCGCCTGCTGGTGACGGGATCGTGGGGGGACGTGTTGAAGCTGTGGTCCTGGCCGGCGCTGGAACCGGTGGGCGAACTGGCGGATGTCGGGCTGGTGCTTTCCGTGGCCTTCTCGCCGGATGGAACCCGGATGGCCAGCGGGTCGCGCGACGGCCGGTTGATGCTGTGGGATGTCGCCTCGCGACGGCGGTTGCGCAGCCTGCCAACCCACGAAGGTTCCATCGTGTGGACGGTTGCGTTCTCGCCGGACGGCATGCGCCTCGCGAGCGGCGGTAACGATCAGGCCATCCGGTTGTGGGACGCCCAGACTCTGGAGCCGGAGTCGATTCTCCGGGGGCATGGGAGCGAGGTGTGGTCGGTGCTCTGGTTGCCGGACGGAAAGCAGTTGGCGTCGGCAGGCAAGGACCAGACGGTGCGGTTCTGGAACGCAGTTCCGCGGATTCCCCGTCTGCGTTTCGACGATGTGATCCAGGCCCCTGCCTTCTCGCCGGATGACCGCTGGATCGCCCTGCGCCGTCGCGATCAGGGGATTCACGTGCTGGATCTGGAGTCGGGTCAGACCGTGCAGGTCTTCGATGCGGCGGAGTTGGGTGGGTTCAGCGCGGATGGGCGCAGCCTGAGCTTGTTGGTCAATGATGCGACCTTTGAACGACGGTCGATGGAAGATGGCCGGCTGCTCGGATCCTTCGCGATCCGGACGCCTACAGGGAAGTACACCCGCCGGTTGCTCACGGGGGACGGATGTTGGTTGGTGGTCGGGCATGACGACGGCGGGATCACCGTCGAGGCGGTGGGTTCAGACATTGCCGTCCGGCATCTCGACGGGCATCGGATGATGATCGTTTCGCTGGATGTTTCTCCGGATGGAACACGACTGCTTTCCGGGTGCCTGGACCGGACGGCGCGGCTTTGGGATCTGCGGACAGGGGAACTCCTGCACACGTTCGAGGGGCACCGGATGGCGGTGGCTTCGGGGGCCTTTTCGGCGGATGGGAAGGTGATGGCTACGGGAAGTTGGGATGACACCGCGCGGGTGTGGGATGTGGAGAGCCGTCGTGAGTTGGCATTGTTGGGAGGTCATTCGGCATCCGTGCATGATGTGGCACTGGCCCCGGATCGGCGCACGCTGGCGGTGCTGAGCGGCGGGGGCGTGCTGAAGTTCTGGAGTCTCGCGGCGGGGCGCGAGGCGGGTGTGCTGCGCTTCGACCAAGGGCGGGGTTTGGGTTCCCTCGGTTTCTCACCGGGGGGACGCTGGCTCGCCGTGGTGACGTCCTCCGGCGGCCTGACATTGCTGGAGGCTCCGCGCGAACCAGTGCGAATTGTTCGTTAGATACGGCGAGAGACGGCGAATGGCTTGTTGAATGGAGGAAGCGTCCACAGCGGTTCAGGAGATCCGGAGGCATCGTCGGATGTCCGTCGGGCTCGAGGCCACGCGTCAGAGTCTGCTGACGCGACTGAAGGATCATGCCGATCACGAAGGCTGGCAGCGTTTCTTCAATCTCTATGGCGGCGTGATCCACGGGTTGGCCCTCAAGGCCGGACTCAATGCCACCGAAGCCGAGGAGGCCTTGCAGGAGACGCTGGTGTCTGTCGCCCGGGAAATGCCGGGCTTTCGATACGACAGCGCCAAGGGTTCCTTCAAGGGGTGGTTGTTCCAGATCGCTCGTCGCCGTGTCGCGGATCAGTTCCGGAAGCGCGAGCGTCAACAGCGGCATGAATCGGTCCCGGCCGCCGACATCGCCGATTACGCCGATCCGGCATCGGAATCACTCGGGCAGGCGTGGGAGGAGGAATGGCGTCGAAACCTGGTCCAGCTGGCGATGGAACGGGTCAAGACCAAGGTGTCGCCGGGCCAATGGCAGATGTTCGACCTCGGCACGCTGCAGGACTGGCCCACGGACCGCATCTGCGCGTTGCTCGGCGTCAATGCCGCCCAGCTATACATGGCCCGGATGCGCGTCGGCCGGATGCTCAAGGCCGAGGTCAGCGCGATCCGTAAGGAGTTCGAGGTCTGAGTTAGGGGATGGGTCGATAGGATTTTGGGGCGCCTGAGGCAGGACGATTTAATGGTGCTGAGGGAGATCGGGCGCTCCTGGACACTGCCCAGATCAAGAATGGGCTTGGGACCGACAGGATACGTGGATTTTATCTGGTTCACTGTTTGCATGAGGATTGCTCATTAATCGCGTTGCTTCGGTCGGTGGTGGTTTGGCAGTTTCGCACCTCCGTTCCCCTGGATCCATGCGTGAGGAAACGCGTGCCGGGGAGCATCGATATCGAGAGCCAATGTGATGAAAAGGATGCGATTCTGGATGGTGCTGGCTGGTTTTCTGGGCTGCATGGCGGGGATGCGGGCAGCCGACCCGACGGTGGAGCAGCGGTTGGCGGATCTGGAGGCGTATTTCAGGAACGGGGCACCGGCGACAAGTCTTCAGGGGACCCCGGGTCCCGGTCACAACGGCTGGATGATGATGAGCGCAGGGTTGGTGCTGTTCATGACGCTGCCGGGCTTGGCGCTGTTTTATGGCGGGTTGGTGCGGCGGAAGAATGTCCTGTCGGTGCTGGCCCAGTGCCTGGGGTTGGCCGGCATCGTCACAGTGCTGTGGTGGGCGTGCGGGTATTCGCTGAGCTTCAGTAAGGGCTCACCGTTCCTTGGCGGCCTCGACTGGAGATTCCTGAGGGGGGTGACGGCGGCACCGAATGCGGACTATGGGGCGTGGGTGTCCCACAACGTGTACGCCATGTACCAGTTGATGTTCGCGATCATCACGCCCGGGCTGATTGTGGGGGCGATCGCCGAGCGGATGCGATACAAGGCGCTGATGGTTTTCTGCACGGTGTGGATGTTCCTGGTCTACTTCCCGTCAGCACACATGCTCTGGGGGGCGGACGGCTGGATGAACGGGCTCTGGAACGATCAGGCGAGGATCAAGGCGGTGGATTTCGCCGGTGGCATCGTGGTGCACATGACGTCGGGTTGGAGCGCCTTGGTGCTGTGCCTGCTGCTCGGACCCCGGAAGGGATATGGCCGTGAGCCGATTGTCCCGCACAACATGGTGCTCTGCATGGTGGGCACCGGGATGCTCTGGTTTGGGTGGTACGGGTTCAACGCGGGTTCAGCCGTGGCGGCGGATGTTGTCTCTTCGAATGCCTTCGTGGCCACGACGCTGAGCGCGGGAGTCGGCCTGTGCATGTGGGCGTTGATCGAACTGATCCTGCGCGGAAAGCCATCCATCCTTGGAATGTGTTCCGGCGCGGTCGCCGGCCTGGCCACCATCACCCCGGCCTCGGGATTCGTCTCGCCAACCGGTGCCGTGATCATCGGAGCGGTGGCCGGCGTGTCGACCTACTTTGCGTGCGCGAAACTGAAGGCGCTGTTCGGATACGATGATTCGCTCGATACTTTCGGCGTCCACGCGGTGGGAGGAACGCTCGGGACGGTGATGGCGGGATTCCTCGCCACTTCCAACGTGAATCCGAATCTGGACGCTGTCCGGATCAAGCCGCTGGTGGGCGGAACCCTGTGGGTTGAACAGCTGAAGGCGGGCGGATTGGTGCTGCTGCTTTCCGTGGTCGTGACCGTCGCGCTGTATTACGTGATCGATTGGACGATCGGGTGTCGCGTGCCGGAGGAGACCGAGCATCAGGGTCTCGACCTGGCCGAGCATGGTGAAGAGGGATATACGCTCTGAGGAGGGGCGACGGTCTCGTGGAAGAGGGCGTCGTTGGACGCCGGCACGTGGTCCCAGTTGGGGTGGTCGTCGGGTGGAGTTCAACCTTGGGGTTCTGGACGTGAAGTCCATGGTTGTGCTTCCGGGGTACGCCGGAGGCGTTGAAGCGGGTAGCCCGGGGTGCGAAGCGACCCCGGGTCCCGGGTACCCAATGAGTCACCTACCCCGGCAGGGGTTGCAGCCTCCCGACTCTTCGCACCCCGCCGGGGTGCGGATTCCATTCAACACCTCATTCCCCGGGTGCGTGCTTTGCACGACCCGGGGCTATCCGCTCCAACGCCTCCGGCGTAGAGACTCTGGCATCGGGCAAGTCCCGCCGCGTGGGGGCTTGAATCCTGAGACTGAAAACTTGCAGCTCTTCCCCCCTTCCCGACCGCAAATTTGCTCATGAGGGGAACCGCAAGTCCTCATGGCCAGCGTCTGGTGTCTGTGGCAGGTTTTCCCCACACTTCCCGGAAGTCATTTCTGTGCCATGAGCGAACGCAAATTGAACATCGCCGTTGTCGGCCTCGGCTTCGGTGCCGAATTCATCCCCATCTGGCAGCGGCAC
>JBIKWS010000306.1:0-5306 GCA_044356195.1 Cyanophyceae cyanobacterium | reverse complement strand
GCGGTTTGGATCCAGCAGATCCGGCACCGTCGTGCTCCAATCGCCCCATCGGTTCCGGTTGTTCGCATTGATGAACTGGTGCGACTGCGTCCCCTCAAACAGCACCAACCCCGTCATCGACCCGAAGCTCGTCACGCCTCCCACCGTCCGCCCAATGTAGGCCATCGAACCCGGATACTCGTTGGCCGACGTCGTCGCCGTGGTCACCAGCACATCGCCGGCGGCGTTCAGGGAGATGGATGGAAAGATGAGGCTGCGCTGGGGATCGCTGATCACGCCGCTCTGCAGTACCGATCCGTCCGCCGCGAGTTGGGTCCAGAAGATGTCGACCAGTCCATCCGCGGTTTCGTCGGCGGAATGCACGAGCCACGTGGTCCCGTTCCGCATCACCGGTTGCGACAGCAACACCGTGCTGCCGATGTCCAGCGAACGCGCCCCATCCGGTTGTGCGCCTTCTGAATTGTTGAACCCGATCGTCCGGCTTTGCGGAAAGGAGACGGTGTCATTGGCTGAGTTCCCATTGAACACGGCACCCGCGCCACCCGTTCCGGTCACCGTCGCCTGCTTGTAGGCCAATCCCACCCCCGTCGACAGCGAACCCGCGTACAAAGTCGCCCGTCCACTGCCTCCCGAACCATCCAGGTCGTTCACCGGATGCAGGAAGAACCCGTTCGCCGCAAACGGCAGTTCCCGGAAGATCGAGGCATTCGCCACCGTTGGCACCGCCTGCACCAGGTCCGCCACGGGAAAGTTGGCCACGCTGATGGTCGGACTCGTCCCACCCATGTTCGCTGAAACCACGAGCGACCCGGCATTCAAGCCGATCATCGTGAAGTCCGCACCGCTCGACGTGCTCCCCGAGGGAAGCGCCAGGTTCACCCGGAACCCATTCCACCCGGCGGTGGGATCCGAGGTCTTGCTGACGCCCACGAGGACATTGCGGCCAGTCGCTTCCACTGCCGCCGTGAACCATCGTTCCGTCACCGGATCGTACAAGACACGGGGATCCACTGGCTGCGGCAGGTTGATCCCCATCGAGGCCCAGAACACGAGGCTGGTCTGGCCTAGCTGCAACGCTCCGGCCCGGTCGTAAACCGCCCAGCGCCCGTTCGTCACCACCATCACCTGCGTCTCGGAAACCGCCCCGGAGGGATCCGGCGGATTCGACCCTCCGGACGTCGCCCGGGTATTCCCGAGCCAGCTTGAAATCACGGCCTGCCCCTGCAACGACGACGCCGAAATGCAGATCAACAGCCCTCCCAATATCCCTAAATCCCTAACCACGCCTCCAGCCAACGCACAACCCACCCCCCTGACAAGGACCAAGTCCAGACACCTTCACCCCACCAAACGGGGTGGCGACGTCCTCGTCGCCGGTCCAGGGCCATTCTCAGGGCGATGAGGACATCGCCGCCCCGAAAACTCACCTCCCATGGGCAGTTTCAAAATGCGCCCCCCGGCCTTCAAACTTGAATCTTCACACTTCAAACTTCCCCCACCACCGGCACCGCCTGCCGCAACACCCGCACCCGCATCGGAGTCTCACCCACCACGTCCCCATCCAACGCCACCGGTTGTGGCGTGGCCGCTTCCACCTCCATCCAGGACGACCGGAAAAAATCCACCCGCGGATGTTGGATGTGGGTCCCCTGCGTGAGCCGGAAGAACTGTCGCGCAATCGCCCCGCGCCCCAGCGCGCGAATCAGGCTGACGTCCGAGAGCCCATCGGCCAGATCCGCCCCCGGAGCAATCCGCATCCCACCACCGCCGGCGTGCGGCGCATTCGCCGCCAGGGCCACCACCAACGGTTCCTCGACCCGCCCCCGTTCCGTCGAGACCTGCAACGCCACCGGTTGCCAATTGGCCAGCGCTCGGAAGAAACCCACCGAATAGCTCAACTGCGGTCCAAACCATCGTTTCACCCGCGGCGTGGTGTACCGGAGAATGTCACTCGCAAATCCCACGGCCGCGAACAGGAACCCGTGTCGGACCACCTCCCGACCTCCCTGATGACAACGCACCTCGAGTACGTCCATGCGCCGCACCCGGTCGGAACCACCGGTCTGGAATTGTCGCAGCGCCTCCAGCACTTCCGCTTCGCGCCTCAGCCCCAGATGACGCGCCACGTCGTTCCCCGTCCCAAACGAAACCGGAGCCACGCCACGGACACGACCGACACCGCAGGTCAACATCCCGCCCACCACTTCACAAAAGGTTCCGTCGCCCCCGACCGCCAGCAGCACGTCCACCTCCCCCGCCAACTTCTGCGCGCAGACCCTGCCACCGCCCGGCCCTGCGGTTTCCATCATCTGCACGCCATGCCCATCCCGGGCCAACGCCTCGCGGAACAAACGCAACCGCACGCCTTGATCCCGACCGGCATTCGCCTTCGGATTCACCACCATCCCGACGCTCAGCGGACTTCCCATGCAAGTTTCCCGACATCACACCACGACGGCGTCGCCCGAGAAGCCGCTTTCCCCTTCGAGGCGCAGCAGGCTTCCGATCGTCACGCGCGCAATCTCGCTCAACGCCTCGTGCGTGAGGAATGCCTGGTGCGATGTGACCAGCACGTTCGGGAAGGACAGCAGCAGGGTCAACTCATCGTCTTGGAGTACCCGCCCCGAGTGATCCTCGAAAAACACACCTTCCTCTTCCTCGTAGACATCCAGCGCCACCCCACCCAACTGGCCGGACTTCAGCGCACGGATGAGCGCCGTGCTGTCGATCAGCTTCCCACGGCTCGTATTGACAAGGAACGCCCCCGACCGCATCCGAGCCAGGCTCGTCTCGTTCAGCAGATGATGCGTCGCCGGCGTCAGCGGCAGGTGCAACGTCAGGATGTCACACCCCGACATCACCGTCTCGAGATCCGCATACACCACCCCATGCTTCGCCGCCCACGCCAACTGGGGCATGGGATCATACGCGATCACGGAACACCCAAAGCCGCGGAAGATCTGGGCCGCGATCCGCCCGATCTTGCCTGTCCCCAGAACGCCCACAGTCTTCCCGTACAGATCGAATCCCACCAGTCCACTCAGGGAGAAGTTGTGCTCCCGGACGCGGTTGTAGGCCCGGTGGATCTTTCGGTTGAGCGCCAACAGCAGGGCCACCGTGTGTTCGGCCACGGCGTGCGGCGAATAGGCAGGCACGCGAACCACCCGAAGCCCGAACTCCCGCGCCGCCGCAAGGTCCACATTGTTGAAGCCCGCACAGCGCAGCGCCACCAACCGCACCCCAAGCCCATGCAACAGCTCCAGGCAGCGACGGTCCAGACGGTCGTTCACGAAGACGCACACCGCCCCGGCCCCGGATGCGGACGCCGCCGTTTCGGCTGTGAGCCGGAACTCGTGAAACCGCCAATCCAGTCGGGCGGCGTCCGCATTCCGCTCAAAGTATTCCCGGTCGTATGGCTTGGTATCGTAGAACGCGACAGTGGTCATGGCATCAGGCTTCGAAAGTGTCTCTGTTGATATCTCGGATGCCACCAACGGCACCCCACCCAAAGCTGTCCATCAATACCTGGGATTCAACCTTGGTTCTCACCGGTGAAGTCCCCATCCCCCCCAGGGGAATTCCACCCCATGGCTCCACTCGCCAAAAACCGGGGTGACCTCCATCGTTCCCACCCATGCAAGACGACGTTCGCATCGCTCTCCTCCGACTCGCCCTCCATGCCGCCCTCGCCGATGGCATCGCCTCACCAGCCGAACGCGCCGCCCTCGAAAACCTGAGGAACACCAGCCCGGACACCATCCCCGCCATCGACCAGATCCTCGCCAACATCCAGAACCGACGACTTTCGGTGCAGGATCTGGTCAGCCCGTTCACTGACGAAGCCTCCCGCGCGGAAGCCTGGGCCGCCACCCTCGCCGTGTGCGAAGCCGATGGCCCCCCTTCGGCGGCCGAGCGTTGGTTCCTCGACGAAGTCCGCTCCGCCCTCCGGCTGTCCCCGGCTCCCGCCGCCGGTGCCGAAACCCTGGCCGAATCCGTGGCCGCCACCGTTCCGCCTGCTTTCGCAGCCGCCGCGCCCGCGCCCCAGTTCCAGCCTGCACTGACCCCGGACGCCAACGCCCTCGACAAGACGATCCTCAACCATGCGTTGCTCGCCGGCGGCCTGGAACTCCTGCCCGACACCCTCGCCACCATGGCTATCCTTCCGGTCCAGATGCGACTCGTCTATGAGGTCGGCAAGGCCCACGGCGTCCAGCTCGACCGCGGGCACATCATGGAATTCCTCGGTGTGGTCGGGGTTGGGGTCGCTTCGCAGGTCGTCGAACGGTACGCCACCCGGTGGCTGAGCGGCCTCGCCGGGAAGTTCCTTGGCGGCATCGGCCGATCGATCGTTTCGCAGGCCACCAGTTCGGGCATGTCCTTCGCCACCACGTACGCCCTCGGCCAGCTGTCGCGTCAATATTACGCCGGTGGCCGCCGCCTCGGTGCCGTGGAACTCAAGTCCACCTTCGACGGTCTCCTCGGACAAGGCCGCCGCCTCCAGGAACAGTACCTCCCCCAGATCCGGCAACAGGGTGCCTCCCTCCGCGGCACCAACCTCGCCCAATTCATCCGCGGCATCTGAAGGCCGGGGCGCCTGCGCAGAGTTTCCAGTTCCCAGTTCCCAGAAACCAGAAGCCAACGTCAGGAGGCTGGGGAAGAGGCGTTTGAAGGCCGGGTGCCCCCACCCAGTTCTGGAGACTGGGTTCTGGCAACTGGCAACTCCCCCCGCGGTCCGCGTGCCCTCACCCGGTGCTCCCTGTCCCGGCTTCAATCTTGAATCTTCAAACTTCAAATTCCCCCACCCACCCACATTCCCATGGCGGCAGATCCCGAACATCCCCATCCTTCGGCATGGTTCGAGATCACCGTTCCTTCCGTCGGTTGCGCAGGATCCTTGGTGTGATGGCCCTCCTGGCCAGCGCCTCCTTCCTCCCCCTCGCCGCCGCCGACCGCTGGTGGCCTGATTCCGTCGAGACCGCGCTCGCCCAGGCCGGCACCAACCGCACCCACCTGGAACCCCTGCTCCTCGCCACCCCACCGGCCCAACGGCCAGGCATGGCGTTCCTGATCGAGAACATGCCGGAGCCGGACCTACCCACGATCGACGCCGGCCTGCTCGCCACCAACACCGCCCTCGCCTACGAGGCCATGGCCTCCGCCCCGTGGGCCAAGCAGATCCCAACCGACGTCTTCCTCAACGACATCCTCCCCTACGCCTGCGCCAACGAAACGCGCGACCTCTGGCGCCCGAAGCTCCGCGAACTGAGCCTCCCGTTGATCCAGGAGTGCAAGACACCCGGCGAAGC
>JBIKWS010000305.1:0-5313 GCA_044356195.1 Cyanophyceae cyanobacterium | reverse complement strand
GTGCCGCTGCCAGATGGGGATGAATTCGGCACCGAAGCCGAGGCCGACAACGGCGATGTTCAATTTGCGTTCGCTCATGGCACAGAAATGACTTCCGGGAAGTGTGGGGAAAACCTGCCACAGACACAGGCCGCTGGCCATGAGGACTTGCGGTTCCCCTCATGAGCAAATTTGCGGTGGGGAGGGGGGGAGAGTTCCGAGTTTTCAGTTTCAAGTTTCAAGTCCGCGCCGCCGGGTGAGGGCACCCGGCCTACAAGAGGGAGATGCCGGTTCCCGCTACGAACGTAGCAGCCAACGTCAGGAGGCTGAGGTAGGGCATTGCCGGCTTCTCGATCAGCTCCAGCTCCCCGGTCTGTAGGCCGCGTGCCCCCACGCGGCGCATCATGGAGGCGTCTGGAAACTGGGAACTGGAAACTGGGTTCTCCAACAAAAAAGCGGGCACCTTGCGGTGCCCGCCTAACCCAAACAACCAAACTTAACCTCCTTTACCGGCCTCGAAGTGAGTCCGGCTGGGGATCGTCCTGCGATCGTTGCAACCGCGGTGTCGATCCCTTGTGAGAACCAACAGTCGAATTGACGGCCAAAACGGCAGTTTCCGCAATTTTTTTTTGCCCCTTCCCTTGGCTAAACTCGTAGGCGACATCCCCTCCCGGGATCAGGTGACCCCCTACGAAACCATCACCGCCGCGGCACATCGACCGCACAGCGTGGGATGTTCGGCGCACTGTCCAACGTCCTCCTCCCAGTGCCAGCAGCGCTCGCACTTCACCCCACGAGCCCGTTCCACGCGCACCTCGAAGGCCGCGCCGGACTCCACGACAAGCTGCGAAAGATTGAGGATTTCCTTCAATTCCGCCGCCTGTGCCGCCGCCACCGCCGCCGGTGCCGGTTCCAGAACCAGGGTCAGCCGCGCCTCCAGCGCCTTGCCCAACGTCTTCGCCTGGCGCGCCTTCTCGATCACCGGCAGGACCTGCTCCCGAAGCGAGAACAGCACCCGCCACGCTTCCTTCTCTCCCTCCGTTCGGGGATCCCCGGTCGGGGACCAGTTCGAGAGGTGGACCGACTCCGTGGGTTTCCCGGGGATGGATTCCCAGGTCTCGTCGGAGGTGAAGGCCAGGATGGGCGACAGCATCTGGCACAGTCCGATGACGATCCGATGGAGCACCGTCTGGGTGGAACGACGGCGCAGGGAACCCGCCGCGTCCGTGTACATCCGGTCCTTGATGATGTCGTGATAGACCGAACTCAGCTCCACGGTGACGAACTGGGCGATCTTCTGGTACACCGCATGGAATTCGAAGGCCTCGTAAGCCGCGGCGACGTCGGCCTCCAAACGCGCGAACTCGCCCAGGGCCCAGCGGTCGAGCGACGTCAACTGCTCCACCGGCACGGATTGCTTCGCCGGATCGAAGTCGTAGAGGTTGCTCAACTGGTAGCGCAGCGTGTTCCGGATCAACCGGTACGTTTCGCCCACCGTCTTCAGCCGCCCCTCGGAAACCACGATGTCGCTGCGGTAATCCTGCGACGCCACCCAGAGGCGGATCACATCCGCCCCGTAATCCTGCACGTACCGATCCGCCGTCTGCGGCTTCTGGTATCCGCCCTGGCCTTGTTTGGACTTCGAGATCTTCTCCCGGTCCTCGTCGACCATGAACCCGTGCGTCAGCACCGTACGATACGGCGGCGCCCCATTGCCGGCCAACGACAACAGCAAGGACGACTGGAACCACCCGCGGTGCTGGTCCGAACCCTCCAGGTACACGTCCGCCTGCCAGCCCAGTGCCTCGCCCGGATGCTGCAGCTCTGGCCGCTGCATCAACACCGCGCGCGACGAAGATCCCGAGTCGATCCACACGTCCAAGGTGTCCTGGGAACGGCTGACCGCCTCCGGCCCCGTCCAACCCGCCGGGCGGCACGCCGCCCACAATTCCTCCGTGCTGCGACTGAACCACACGTTCGAGCCATGCTCCGCGATCAGGTCCGCCGCCTTCCGGACGATGTCCGCCGACAGGATCGGCTCGCCGTCCGCCGCGTAGAACGCAGGAATCGGCACGCCCCACGTCCGTTGACGCGAGATGCACCAGTCGGGACGCGAGGTGACAGCGCCCTGGATGCGGTTGATGCCCCACTCGGGTACCCACTTCACTCCTTCGATCGCCGCCAGCGCCGCCTGACGGAAGGTCTGCGTCGTCCCCGGAACCACATGGTCGATCCGGATGAACCACTGATCGACCGCACGGAAGACGATCGGGGTCTTTGAACGCCAGCAATGCGGATACTCGTGGTGGTAATCCTCCCGCAACGCCAGGGCGTTCAACTCCGTCAGCAGCGCGATCACCGCGTCGTTCGCGTCCGAACGGTTGTTCTTCTCCAGCACGGACTTCCCGACCAAAGACTCGGGCAGCTGCTGTTCCCGCGGCAGGTCCGTCGTGGGCGCCAGCCGGCCCTCGTCGTTCACCGGGCAGTAGATCGGCAACCCGATCTGCAACCCAAGCTGGTAATCCTCCATGCCGTGACCCGGCGCAATGTGGACGAACCCGGTGCCGGTCGAAGCCTCGACAAACCCGGCCGGATGTAGCCGGCCCGTGCGCGGACAGAAGGGATGATCGTACGACAGCGACGCCAACTCGTCGGCCGAGGCCGTCCGGATGATCTGGTAGTTTTCCCACCCGCACTTCATCGCGATCGCCCCGACGAGCAGGTTGGCGATCAGGTAGGTTTCGCCGTTGGCGTGGACGTAGACGTACTGGAGGTCGGCGTTGAAGGCCACGGCGAGGTTCGCCGGCAGCGTCCACGGGGTCGTCGTCCAGATCAGGACGAACGTGTTCGGTTCGCCCGTCAGCTTGAACTTCACATAAACGCTCTGGCTGACGTGAGCCGCATACTCCACCTCGGCGTCCGCGAGCGCCGTGCGGTACGGGATGCTCCAGAACACCGGCTTCTTGCCGCGGTACACGAACCCCTTCTCCACCAGGTCGGCGAATAACCGGACCTCGTTGGCCTCGTATCCCGGCGCAAGCGTCAGATACGGATTACCCCAATCACCCAGCACACCAAGACGCTGGAATTGAGTGCGTTGCAGATCAACGTACCGACGCGCATAGGCGTCGCACGCACTCCGGATCGTGGCAGCGTCGGCGTCGCCCTTGCCCTGCGTGCGCAATTCCTGGGTCACCTTCGCCTCGATCGGCAGGCCATGGCAGTCCCAACCCGGGACGTACGGCGCATCGAACCCGCACACGGTGCGGGACTTCACGATGATGTCCTTGAGGATCTTGTTCAGCGCGGTGCCCACGTGGACATCGCCATTGGCGAATGGCGGGCCGTCATGAAGGACGAAGCGCGGCGCTCCGGCGCGCGCGGCCCGGATCTGCTCGTAAAGCCCGGCTGCACGCCACTTCTCCAACCGCTTCGGCTCGCTCTGTACGAGGCCTGCCTGCATCGGGAAGTCCGTCCGTGGCAGGTTGAGTGTGTTCTTGTAATCCATCGAAAAAGACCCTTCCGGAAGGCGCGGACCCTAAGCCACACGCCACCGTCGGCCAAGAGCGTTATCGGCCACCCCGTACCAGTTCCAGACCTCGAGCCGGGGCGGCGACGTCCTCGTCGCCCTCTCCCAAAGCCCCTTCCAACGGCGATGAGGACATCGCCTCCCCGTTCCTCAGGTCCTTAGCACCCCTCCAACGCCACCGCGCAATACTTGTAGCTCGGCTGTCGCGAATGCGGGTCGAAGCTCGAACGCGTCAATTGGTTCACCGCGTCGTAATGCATCGGGATGAAGATCTGACCCGGCTGCACCGTGGGCGTGATGAACACATCCGCCTCCAACTCGCCCCGACGCGACCGCACCCGCGCCTTCCCCGAGCCATCCAACCCGAGCCGGGCCGCATCTTCGGGATGCACCTCGACGTAGCAGTTCGCCGGATACATCTGCCGCAGCACCGCCGACTTCGCCGTCCGGGTGTTCGTGTGCCATTGAGCGCTCGTCCCACGCCCCGTCAGCAGCACAAACGGATAATCCCCATCGGTCGACTCCTCCACCGCCCGCGGCGGATCAAACAGGAACCGCGCCCTCCCATCCGCCGTGGGAAAGCGTCCATCTGCGAACAACCGCCGCTCGCGGACCTTTGCGAGCACCGCCTGATCCAAGGCATTAACG
Source organism: Cyanophyceae cyanobacterium (assembly GCA_044356195.1). Taxonomy (GTDB): domain Bacteria; phylum Verrucomicrobiota; class Verrucomicrobiia; order Limisphaerales; family UBA9464; genus UBA6176. Next base: position 1,157 of record JBIKWS010000305.1, on the reverse strand, counting down.
GACACGACCCCATGGGCGGCCAGCAGCTCATCCCGAAGCGCCGCCGAAAAGGGCCACTGCATGCCCCCGGCCGCGTCGAGGAACCGGTAGCTGGCCATTCCGGAAATGTCGCACGGCCTCCCGACACTCAATCGCTTCAGCACCTCGAAGGCCGCCTCCGGTGTCCGCCACTCGCGGAACAGGTCCGCGCATCCCCACGCCGCCGCCACCAGATGGAAGATCTGGAAATCCGAAAGGGCCAGTCCGGGTGCCCGCCGGATCCGCTTCACCAACCCGAACCGCCGCTCGCTGTTGATGAACGTTCCCTCCTTCTCCGCCCAACCCGCCGCCGGAAGGTACAGGTGCGCCCTTTGGGCCGTTTCCGTGGTCGTGTACAGGTCCTGCACCACCAGGAAATCCAACTTCTCCAGCAGCGCGTTGAAGCGCCCCTGATGGATCCACGAATGCGACGAATTGGTGGCGATCACCCACAGGCCGCGGATCGCACCCGACTCGATCCCGTCCACGATCTGGTCGTAGGCCCACGAGTTCTCCGTCGGCACCGTGCCCGCTGGCAATCCGAGGATTCCCTCCACCTCCGCCCGATGGGCCGCATTCTTGAAATCGCGCCCACCCAGAAGACTCGTGGCATTCGCGAACAACCGCGACCCCATCGCATTGCACTGCCCCGTGATCGAATTGGCACCCGTCCCCGGCTTCCCGATCTGCCCCGTCATCAGCGCCAGGTTGATCAACGCCTGCGCCGTCCGCGTCGATTCGTGTCCCTGGTTCACCCCCATCGTCCACCAGTACGACACCCGCCCCCGCGTGCAGATCCGCTCCACGACGCCATCAAAAACCTCCCGCGTAATCCCCGCCGCCGCGCAGGCACGTTCCGGCGTGAACTCCGCCACAAACGCTGCGAACGCCTCGAACCCCTGCGTGTGCGCGTCCACGAACGCCCGGTCCACCGCCCCCCGCGCAATCACCGCCGCCGCCAATCCGTACAGCAGCGTCAGGTCCGATTTCGGCGCCAACGGCACATGCAGCGTCGATCCCATCGCCGTCTCCGTCCGCCGCGGATCCAGCACGATGATCTCGGGTTTCCGACGGTTCCGCAGCACCCGCTGCCACAGGATCGGATGGGCCACCGCCGGGTTCGCGCCCACGAACACGAG
>JBIKWS010000508.1:0-3853 GCA_044356195.1 Cyanophyceae cyanobacterium | reverse complement strand
CCTCAGGAACCGCCAACACCAGACGGCCTCGTGAGGTCCCGTCTGACACATCTTCTACACCCGGGACCAGAATGGGTCACAACCAGACGGCCTCGTGAGGTCCCGTCTGACCAGTATGAAGCGAGCCGAGGCAGTCAAAGCTGTCACAACCAGACGGCCTCGTGAGGTCCCGTCTGACCAACCTCTGCGCTGCGCAGGGGATCCTCGAAAGTCACAACCAGACGGCCTCGTGAGGTCCCGTCTGACACTGGCTCCTTGGCTACGCCTGTGGCGCAAGGAGTTCAAGGGCCGAAAATGAAAACCCCCTCCTTTTGCGCAGCGTGTTTTCCTGAAAACCCGCGAGGTCATCCGGAGGGTCAAATCGTGACAGGGTGTTCAAGGCGAGGGCGGGAGGTGGAATCGACGCCGGTCCGGACGAGGTCGTCGGATGTGCCGCCAGGTGCCCGATCCTTCTCGCGGAGGTGCCGGCAATCTGGGCCGGCCTATCGGCGGCGCGGTTTCCGCTGATAACTCCGGGTGTCGATCACCGGGGTGCAGGCGTCTTCCAGCGGGGGTAGGAAGGCATTTACCCACGGGGATGGGACCAGGTAGGCGAACTTGAGACCTGGGGTGCTCGCCTCCGGATCCCCGATCACTTCGAGGGCGTGGAGGACTTCACCGAAGTCAGGCTCCACCCTCTCACGATAGTCGGAGCCAAGGTCGAGGACCGAAGGCGCCGGCAGCAGGGCACGGCCGGACGCGAAGGCGCGGAACTCTTCGTCCCAGAAGGGTGGCCAATCACCCGGCACCGCCTGCGGATCCTGCCACGCCTGATCCCACCGGCACGAAGCATCCGAGAGGTCCTTTCGGGCATAGCGATCCCGACGGTCCACGAGCAGGAGGGCTTCCGGGTCGAGCCGGACCGTTCCGAATCCGAGTGGCTTGCCGAGACCCAGACGATGTCGGAATCGGCCGGTCGGGCTCGTGGCGTAGCACAGAAGCGCCAGCTCGTGATCCGAGAGGTTCTCAAAGTCGATGTGGAACCAGAAGACCAGCCCCGGACGCAGGGGGCGTGCCTCCACCTGAAGTCGGGGCGCATCCGTCGACGCACGAAGCCCTTTGGGTCCCCGTTGGACGGGATACTGCTTTCTTCCGTTGGGCCGGTGATCCTGAGGGTCGAGGAGTGCGGCTGGGATGGGAGTGCGAGGTCCTTCTTTGGGATGGAAGTACAACGAAGCGGACAACAGGTTGGGTTCCAGCAGAAGGTCGAGGGTTTCGAAGGCGGCACTGGAGAAGGGGTTGGACACCCGCTCTGCCAACCTTGCATGGCTGAACCGAACCCGACTCGCAAGGGCGACGGCCGACTTCGACGAGTGCGATTTCGAATGGCGCTGCTCGACCACCCCCAAGAGCCTCTCCGCAACGGTCAGGCTGCGGCGTTCTCCAGAAGTACCCAGCGGAACCAACTCGGGAGAGACGGCCGCAAAAAAATTGAGCGGAAAGCCCGGCTCCCCTGTGAAGCGCGGCCAGGACGGATTGGCGGGAGACTGAACGCCAGTCTCATTCAGGACCCGGAGCGTCGAGCAACTCGCCGCCTCGATGAGAGCGGAGAACATCCCGCGAAGGCTGGTGGCGGGGATGGCCGGCTCGAACTGGCCTGATGTCGACGCGGGAACCTGAAATGGCTCGATCCTGGCGGGTCGACCTCGACTCGAGGGAGTGCGCCGTCCGCCGAGGATGAGCTCCGAGGTCGTCTCCAGACGCATGAGGATCCGACCGGAACGGGTGCCCGGCACCCAACGGTCGTGGGTGACCTCCGGGGGAAGGGAGTCGGGATAATTGTCGAGCGGCGACAGGTCCCTCGCCCGCGGAACGGCGACCGGAATGAAATGGTAGGGGTGATGTGTCGGCATGGCAGGAAGTGTTGGATCAGGTGATGATGAACCTCGGTGCCGCAGGTCTGGGCAGGGATGCCCGCAAACGCTCGATGTCAGAGGAGAGATTCAGGTTCTTCGCGTCCCAGATGCCACGACAGGCACCGTACCCTTTCGATGCACCCATGCCGAAGGTCAGGAATCCATCGCGGAGATCGCAGAGAACCAACGCAATCAGTCCGGGTCCCCAGTCGGCAACTCCAGCCCTGGCCCATCGGGAACGATCCAGTGTCATGGTTCCTTCAAGGATCGGTTGCCATACCCCTTCCAGGCCAAACAGCGCACCGTCCGCAGCCCCTCCGGTGAAGCGGTCGATGGCAACACATTGCTGGCGCAACCGCCGGACCGGGACTCCCGCACCTGTCGTGAAGTCGCTGAACTCCACTGCTGACCGCCATCCTCCAACGCCAAAGATGCGCGCTGCGAGCGGGAGGGAATGGAGGCGAAGGGCCAACGCATCGTCGGATTCCCTTGGCTCCGTCGCGGCGAATTCCTCCGCATCACGACGTGTGGGATCGGGAGCCCACTTGTCGGCGGTCTCGAGGTCGGGGGCCAGGGTCCGGAGGATGCGTTCGCCCTGCGCCCGGAAAGCACCGCGGATCGAGCGGGCCGGGAGCAGCACCCGCCCATCCGTTGTGAAGCGGCCCACGATGGGCGCTTCCGAGCCCGCCGGAGGCTTGGCCCCACCTTCCCGCACCAGCAGCGGTCCGTCGAAGTGGAGGGTGAGGCGGATCGTTATCCGTGTGGCGGACGAAGGCTGTTGGATGCGGTCGGTGGCCGCCTTCACCGTGGTCATCGACGCCTGATCCAGCGGTTCGAGTGCGGACCAACCGGCCTTTCGGTCCTTGGCGGCCACCCATTTCCGGACTGCGTCCGTGTCGAGACGCTGCGGAGTTTCCGGGCTCCAGTCGAAGGTGCCCCAGCCGTTTGCGGTGTTGCGGCCCAGCCGCAATCGGGGTTCCGGGGATGCCGGCCCTCCGAACTGCTGCAACGCCCACAGGACCAGGGCAACATCCGCCTCCGAGAGCCCCTGACCGGTGATGCGCACGCCGAACGTCGCGCCCAAGGGCACGAACTCGTGATGAAAGAGTTTTTCATCCCGGGCCGTGCGTGTGCGCCGGACCAGGGCCACCGACGCCACGATCCCCGTGCCGCGTTGCCTGTCCCAGAACGGAGGTGGGTTCCGTGGGGTCGCAGCCTGGATGAGGCGGGCATCGTAGAAGTTGAGCACCCCGCCGATGTGTCCTTCGTCCTGTGTACGGCTTCCGAACAACCGTTCGATCTGGTCGTTCCAACCAAAGGAGTCCATGAGGCGGGAGCGGAGGATGCCCTTCAGGGAGGCCCCCGGGATGCAGGGCTTTTGCGCGTGGTCGACGAAGACCGGGGAAAACTGGATCTGGGTTGCCGGCTTTCCCTGTTCGGCCAGCACATCCGCGCGAGTCACAAGCTCGCCGGTGCCCACGTGGAGGGGCGACAAGGTCTTGAGGGAGCCACGGATCAACCAGCGGTTGAAAGGCGTCTTCGAGTCAGACATACGCGAGGGGTTCGATGGGGGTGGTTGGCACCGGAAGATCGATGTTCACCGCGATCTCGCCAAAGCCGTTTTCCGGAACGAAGGGACACCGCGTCCAGTCCGTTCCGGGTTTGCCTGAGAGGCCATGCCATTCCTGGGTCCAGTCGGGCAATGGGAGTCCGGTGGAGGCCCATTTCCTGACGGATCTTTCGGCGCTCTCGTGGACGTCTGGGGAACTGGGCTCCAGGACAAACACGCTTCCCGCTCCGGTCAGGAGCCATGGCCGGTATTCCCGACCGTGCTGGAAACGACGCCAAAGATATTCGCCCCCCGCCAGGTGTTGCCGGGCGAAGTGGCGCTTCAAGCGCAACGCGCCATTCGAGAGCTGCTTCCAGACGGAATCATAGGCGTCATGAGCCAGTTCGAC
>JBIKWS010000304.1:0-5325 GCA_044356195.1 Cyanophyceae cyanobacterium | reverse complement strand
GGCGTCGTCGTCTCCAGGCCGACGGCAGCGATCCGACGCCGCTGGTACCACGCCACCCCGACGAGATCATAAAGCCCACGGCCAAGCCGGTTCCATACCCCGTATTTGCTGACCCCGGCCACGCGGGCCCGATGGTTCACCGGAACCTCCCGACAGCGACTGCCATTCCCCGCCACCAGGATGGGCAGGAACCGATGAAGCCCGTTGAAAACAAAGACGCCCTCCAGCGCGCTCCGCTTGAACGCACGCAAGGCGCAGCCCGTGTCCGCGAAATCGTACCGCAATGCCGTCTTCCGCGCCCAGCGTGCCACCCGCGAAGAGACCTTCCGCACCCAACTGTCCTGCCGCTGCACGCGATGCCCGCTCACAAAATCCAGATCTGCCCCCAGCATCGCCAGCATGCGCGGCAACTCCGCCGGATCGTTCTGCAAGTCCCCATCCAGGGTGCACAGATAGGCCGCCGCTGTGCCCATCAACCCCGTCCACACCGCGGCGCTTTGACCCCGGTTCTTCTGGTGACGCAAACCCCGCACGCGCGCATCGCGGGCCGCCATGGCGCCGATCTGCGACCACGTCGCGTCGGTGCTTCCATCGTCCACGAGCACGATTTCCCAAGCACGGGTCTCACTTCCAAAAATGCGCACCAATTCGTCCACGAGCGGAGCCACATTCTCCGCCTCGTTGTACAGGGGCACGACAATCGCAATCTCAACGGGCACCCGGCAAACCTAGTGCGGTCCCCTGCCCCCCGCGAAGCCGATTTTACCGGCCACGCGCCGCGCGCAGGTCGGAATGCAGCGACGAAACCCGGTCGCGCCACTCGCGGGCCACGACCTTGCGGTCGCCGGACATGCGTGCTGGCGCACCAAACTTCACCCGCATCCGAATGCTGTGATGGGTCATCAACTTCAGGAAGTGGGGACCAAAGCTCATTTCGCCCCAGTACGGCACATCCACGCCGTCCGGGCCCCGGCAATCAAACGCCAGCGCGAACGGTGTCACCATCCACTCCTGGTCGACCGCCGGCCCGAACAAGGAGGCATGGAACGGCAGCACCGACTCGCCCGCCGAACTCGTGCCCTCCGGAAAGAACACCACCGGCACACCCTGCTTCACCCGCGCCGCCATCGACGCGGTAACCTCGCCCACCGCCATGCGGCGCGAACGTTCGATGAAGATGGTGCCCCCCTTGGCCGCCAACTTTCCGATCATGGGCCAAGCCCGGATCTCAGACTTGGCGACGAATGCCACCGGGCGGACCGTGGACAACCCGACGATGTCCATGTAGCCCAGATGATTTCCCACCCAGGCCTGTGAGTTCCCGGGGTCCCCGTCCACTTCGACCTTGAGGCCCATGGCACGCGCGAACCCCTTGCCGTGACGCAATGCCCAGTTGGCCTGGGCTGGCCCTTCGGAGTGCGGTCCGTCCCAGCCAGCCCGGGCGCACCGTGTGAGGAATCGTGTGAGTCGGAAGAGACGCCTTCCAGGGAGTTTCATCCCAGAATCCGCCTTGCCGCGCTGGGAAGAGTCTCCAGATCGAGCCACGTGAGAAAATCAATGGTTTTGAACGAGCCATCCAACGCCGGCGCACCGCAAATGCGGGCACCCAACGAGAGGTAGGCACGTAACAGAGGGGGGATTCTTCTCACACCTCCTGCCACTTCGTCGAGAGGACACACAAATTGCGGGGTGGGGTGCGTCCGGAATCGCGCATCCACCAAGTAATCCGGTCCCAACTCCAGATACACCGCGGCACCATCCCGCGGATCCTGCGACGTCAGCGAACTGCATCCGATCAGGTAGCGGCAACCACGCTCGCGGGCGTACTCCCTGATCCCACGCCACAGCAGGGTCAGGACCTGAAGGTTCCGGTGGGAACGATGGACGCAGGCGCGCCCCAGTTCCACCATCTCGCCATACACATCGCGAAAGGCTCCAAACTCAAACTCCTGGGCCGAATAGAATCCCAGGTTTGCCAGGGCCATCGTCCCCGTCTGCAACCGATACGTCCCAACGACCTCGCCCGAGGATTCATCCTCCACCAGCAAGTGATCACACACCGGATCAAAGGGATCCTCGTCCCGGAGCGTGGCGTACGAACTTTCCAACCCTTCGTTCAATTCGAGGTTGAACACCTGGAACCGCAGGCTCTGCGCAGCGCGCACATCCGCCTGCGTCGAAGAAACCCGGACGCGGTACCCTGTCCGCGCTTCCCCTCCCCGTGTCATCGCCCGCACCGCAACCTCCGCCCTGCGATCCCGAACCTCCGGCAACGTCGGCTTGTCCATTCGCCCCACTCTGTCGAAGCAGACCGCCGTCCCGTTAGGAACGAATCCGTTACAATCGCCACGAAACGGTAAACTCCACGTTCCGGCCGACCGCTACTGCGGCAACGGCACCTGCCTCGGATGCATCAGGTAACCCATCAGATCCCGCACATCCGCCGCCGGCAGCGAGTCCAGCAACCCCTCCGGCATGGCCGAGTCCGCCATCGTTTCCACCGTCACCACGTCCGCACGCGACACCGTCAACCGTTCCCCCGGGTTGACCACCGTCAACGTCCGTTCGTTCGCGTCGCGCAGCAAACCCGACACCACGCGGCCATCCTTCAGCGTCACCACCGACAATCGTTGCTCGGCCGCCACCACCGCTCCCGGATCCACGATGTTCTCCAGCAGGTAACCGAGATCCGCGCGTCCAGATCCCGTCAGGTCCGGCCCCACCTCCCCGCCCTCGCCGTACAACCGATGGCACCCGGCGCATGTCTGGACGAAGACCTGTCGTCCGCGACCCAACTGCGCCTTTGCCACCGCCGCCGGCCCAAGCTCCCGGCGCAGCGCTTCGATCCGTTGCCGCTTCTCCGACGGCGTCGTCCGCACCGTCCCCCACACCTTTTCCAACAGCCCCGTCAGCGACGCATCGCCGAGGCGCGCGATCTGCCCTGCATGAAAGGCCGTCAGGTCGGTGCGTTGGATCCGGCCGGCAACCATCGCTTCCAGCAGCGCCCGGGAGGTCTCGGCACGGGCAATCATCGCAACGATCACCGATGGCCGTTCCTCGATCCCCAGCCATTGGTAGCGCGAAAGCACCTTCTCCAACGCCGCTGGATCCGAAACCTCCACCAACCCCACCAAGGCGGCCGCACGCAGCGAGCCGTCATCCGCCAACCGCCGTAGCAATGGCCCAAGATCGGGAACCTTCGCATCCAGCAACGCCCGCAGCGCCGAACGCCGCGCGCCCGCATCCGCACTGCCGTCCTCCACCAACTTCCGCAACTCGCCCACGGCGCGCCCATCCCCAAACACGACGTCCAGGTCGCGCGCCATGGCCTTCAACGACTCATTCGATCCCCCACGGATCATGGCGCCCAGCGCCGCCCAACCCGTGGGTTCGGGAGCCCGGCGCGTCCCACGCAGCGCATCGGTCATCCCCGCGAGCAGATCAACCCGCGCCTGTTCGGAAGCCTCACGCGCCCACGCCAACAAGCGCTCCAACTCCGGCGAACCCGCGGACACGTCCTCTGCCAACCGACGCGCCACAAAGCGCCGGACCACCGGGTGCGCACTGGCTTCCGCCACGCTCCGCAACGATCCGGCGGCCACCCGCCCCAAGGGCTCGATCCCGTACCAGAGCATCAGCCCAAGCGTCCGATCGCCCGCATCCTCGGAACGCGCCGCCAGCGCCCGTGCGACCGCCGCCCGCCGTTCGGCAGGCATCCGTTGCAACGCGGATGCCAAATAAAGCCGCACCAATCCGGAGGCATCCTTGGCCGCCATCCGTTCCCAGCGTTGGAACACCCTTTCCTGCACCTCGGCCGCCAAGGTCGATCGCGCCGCTGCCGCGTCCGGATTCACCGCAAACTGGTCCGCCAGCAACCGCACCGCCCAACTCCGCACGTGTTCGTCGTCGTCCCCCGTCCGCGACAACATCCAATCCGGCGTCCACGTCCCCAGCGCGTTCATGGCCCACAGGACCCGCAACGCCCGCGGGCCCGACTTCTCCCGCTGGAACGTCGCCCGCAACCGCGTCGACGATTCCCAGCGCTCCGGATCTTCGGACCGCGTCGCCAACACCTTCAACGCCGCCCTCGAAGTCCACTCGTTCGAATCCAGGATCCATTGCTCGAGTTGTTCCATCGACGCCCCCGCAATATCCGGGATCGTGACCGGGCCCGGGTTGCCGTACTGGATCCGATGGATGCGACCGGAGGACCGGTGCACGCCATCGTGTTCGTGGCATTCCCCTGTGTCCGACCAGTCCGCGAGGTACACCGCCCCTTCGGGTCCCTGGAGCATCTCGATCCCCCGGAACCAGGGATCGCCGGTGTGGAACAGGTCGGGTTCATGCCGTCCGACGTAGCCCGATCCTTGACGTTCCAATCGTTCCCGATTGGCACGTCGACCGTGAAGGTTCCATGTGAACAGACCCCCGCGATACGACGCAGGCCAGTTGGTTCCCTGATAGATCATCAACGCCGCGTGCGCGTGCCCGCCGCCCAACCCATCGCTGCCGCTCGCCGCGACACCCTCTGCCGAGGGCCGCGACTTGGTCCACCCGGCACCCGTGTCAAAATGGAAGTGATCCGCAATTTGAGGAATCAGCGCATAGGCGCGCGGCAGCACATCGTTGCCGTGCATGCGCTCCAGATGCGCCCCGGAAACCGCGTGCCACAGATGCCCGATGACCGTGTTGATGAAGAACGGTTCGCCCACCTCGTTCCAGTCGAGTCCCCACGGATTGGTCGTTCCGTGGCTCACCCCTTCCACGACGCCGCGCTTCGGATGGAACCGCCAGATGCCGCCACGCATTTCCACCCGGTCGGACTCCGGTGCTCCCGGCAGACCGATCTTCGCGCCACTCGAGATCCCGATGCGTCCCCATAGCCATCCGTCCGGACCCCACTTCAATCCGTTGGCGAAGGTGTGCCGGTTGCCGGTCGTCGTGGTGAACCCATCGAGAACCACCTGCGGCGGACCATCCGGAACGTCATCCCGGTTCGCATCCGCGATGAACAGGAGACGTGGCGGACACAGCACATACACCCCGCCCGGAACGGGCTCGATGCTGGTCAGGATCTGCGCCTGATCCCAGAACACCTTGCGACGTTCGGCCCGCCCATCGCCGTCTGCGTCCTCCAGGATCAGCACGCGATCCATCAGGTTGGTCGCGAAGTTCACCCCCGACTCGGCATACGTGTAGTTCTCGGCCACCCACAAGCGCCCACGCAGATCAAAGGCCATCGCCACCGGTTGTCGTACGTCCGGTTCCGACGCCACCACCGTCACGTGGAATCCGTCCGGCACCTGGATCGACGTCGCCGAGGCC
>JBIKWS010000303.1:0-5346 GCA_044356195.1 Cyanophyceae cyanobacterium | reverse complement strand
TCTCGCGCGCCGTCGATCAACCCATCGGCGGCCTCCTCACCGACCTCGACCGACGCGGCCTCCTCGACGAAACCCTCGTCGTCTTCGCCACCGAGTTCGGTCGGACCCCGGGATCCCAGGGCAGCGATGGACGCGATCATCACATCTTCGGCTTCAGCGTCTGGATGGCCGGCGGCGGCCTGAAGCGCGGGATCGTCCACGGGGCCACCGACGAGATCGGCTTCCACGCCTCCGAGGATCGCCACTACGTCACCGACATCCACGCCACCATCCTGCACCAACTCGGCCTCGATTCCCGCCGCCTCGAAATCCCCGGCCGCAAACGCCTCGAGATCGACCACGGCCGCCCCATCAACGCCATCATCGCGTAGGGAGTTTCCAGTCTCCAGATCCCAGTCCCCAGATTCCCAATCTGTAGGCCGCGTGCCCCCACGCGGCGCTGGCAAGGGAGTTCCAAGTCCCAGTCAGCGGACTCCAGATCCCTGTGAACTTCCCCAACCCGGCATGCCGGATACGCCGGAGGCGTTGCAGCGATTAGCCCGGGGTGCGAAGCAACCCCGGGAAACGGGGGGAATGGATCACCAACCCCGGAGGGGTTGCAGAAGCCGCAGGTCTTGACACCACCTTCGAGGTATAACCGTGCCAACTTCCCAAGGTAGCAGCCGAGGTAACGAGGCTGTGGATGAATGAAGTTCCCAGTCCCCAGATTCCAGCTCCCAGAATGGTGAGCGCCCTCGTGCTACTCCCGTCGAATCCCAACGGGATTCTGGCACCCAGCCCAGGGTTGCCGAGCTTGCGAGGCTACCCTGGGTCTCGGTGCCGTCCGATCCCAACCGCAACGCGGTTGTGGCCTCCAGATTCCCTAGCGAGCCCCCTCCCTCGCCGCCCTCCGCTTGATCGTCGTCACCTTGTAGACCGCACCCGCCTTGTCATAGGTCGTCCATTCCCCAACCTGTTGCCCCGCATCGAAATGCCCCGATCGCAACTTCGTACCGTCCTTGCGGAACCATTCCCAATACCCCGACGGCTGCCCGTCCCGCATCGGCCCACGCGCCCAGAGCGAGCCGTCCTTGTGATATTGCTGATGCTCCGTCTCGACCGCGGTCTTGGTTCCCATTCTGTCTTCCGCTTTGCCCAAGCCCAGCTTCCACCGCAAGCGCTGTTTTGCCCCAAGGCCCCGCACTGGGCGCATCGTGACACTGCCCTATCCCGAACGGGGTGGCGACGTCCTCGTCGCCATTCCAAAGCCATTCCCAAGGCGATGAGGACATCGCCGCCCCGAAACCATTCCCGCAGGGGGCAGAGTCAGGATGCGCCCTTCAGGCCTTCTAACTTGAATCTTCACACTTGAAACTTGCCCCCACCCCCGCGGACTTGCCCAACCGACCACACGAGCGTAGATGCTTCCTGTGGCGACACGGGAATCCGCGCAGCCCATGAACTGAGAGCACGCATCATGAACCAGGACGCCATCAACGAAACCGAGTGGAAGGACGCGTCCAACTGGACCGGTCCGCAATGGTTGTCCGTGTACTTCAGCAAGCGCGACTCGCGTGTCTGGGTCCCCAAGCAGATCCCGGCTCTCGGATGGACCCTGAATCTGGGACAACGCGCAGGAGTGTTCTGGATGACCGCCTTTGTCATCGGCCTGCCAATCTCCGTGCTCGTGATCATCGTCTTCGCCGCGAACGGACGCTGAGGGCAGCACCTTGCTCTTCATCCCGTGGAACCGCCACCCAGCCTCGCGAGACACCTGCATATCCGGGAGGGATGCTGTTACCCGGACTGGGCCGCGATCCTGTGTGAGATCGAGGAATCCGTCCCCGAGGCGGAACAAGACAACGTCTGGAAGACCGTGGCTCTGGCCTGGGTCGCACAGGTTCAGACGCATCTCGGAGAGAAGTACGTGACCTGGGAGACGGACCGCTTCCTGTACATTTCCGATGCGGCTGTCGAGGTCGTCCAGGACGCCGACAAGACCTGTACGACAGCCATCGAGCGGATCGAAGCCAGTCTCGCAGGTCTTCCAGTCGACCCGGTCCACGGCATGTCCAAGCGGGTTGTCCTGCTCTTCGCAGACATCGACGCCTACTGCCGCTACATCGCCTACTTCCACGCCGAGGGAGAATCTCCCATGTCCAGCGGTATCTGTCTGGATCGAGGCGGATATCCGCACATTGCCATTCCCGCGACGGATGTATCAACGGACCAACTGGCGTTGGCCCACGAGTTGACCCACCTCTGGGTGTCCCACCTGCCCTTGCCCCTCTGGCTGAACGAGGCGTTGGCCATGCGGATGGAACAGATCGTCTGCGGACAGCAACCCCTGCACCTCGATCGGGATATCCTCGAACGTCATTCCAACCACTGGAATGAGGACACGATCCAGGAGTTCTGGACCGGTGCGTCCTGGCAGATCCCCGGGGAAAGCCACGAACTGAGTTACGCGCTCGCCCAACTTCTCTGGCTGAAGATCGAAACCGTCCTGGCTCCGCCCCGGCCAAAGCTCGTCGAGTTCATTGCTCAGGCGACCGTTGACGACGCCGGCGAGTCCGCCTTCCAGTCCACCTTCGACGCCAGCCTTGGCGACCTGGTCGCCTCCATCCTCGGCGAAGGCCCCTGGTCTCCCGCACCGGACACGTGGGCGTTCCCCGACGGCTCGGACTCCGCCGAATCCAGCCACGGCTGAACCCGATGCCTTCCCATGCATCCACGTTGGCCGCGTGAGGATCCTCACCAGCAGAAACCACAGCACGCACATGGAATGAAGGTGGGAATCCGGTTTCTCCGCGCCTCCGCGCCTCTGCGCGAGAACACCATTTGATCCACCATCCGATTAAGAAACACTTTCTCGCGCAGAGGCGCTGAGACGCAGAGGGAAAGATCACACTTCGCCTACTCCCCTTCGCGGCTTGGCGGCTTTGCGGCTTTTCCGTTGCCTCCCGCAGATCTCCGGCATGGGGTGTAGCTGTAGGCCGGTTGCCCTCACCCGGCGGTGGCCCCTTCCCCCTTCGCGGCTTTGCGCCTTGCTAGCTTTCCTCGTTTTCCCGTCCCCGAGGGGAACACTCCCCCCAACAAATCCCTTGCCAGCCCATACTCACACCTGTAATCCAACCACAACACGCACACTTGTAATCCAGCGCAGCACCCACGCCCGCCCCTCGCTTCCATCTCCCCGCCATGAAGAAACCCGTCCCCCGCATCTCCGACACCGAATGGGAAGTCATGCGTGCCGTGTGGTCCGGTCACCCCGCCACCGCCGGTGAGATCGCCGATCGCCTCGCCCAGTCGGATCCCTCCTGGCATCCCAAGACCGCCCGCACCCTCCTCGGCCGTCTCGTCGAAAAGGGAGCCCTCACCTATACCGTCGACGGCCGCATCTTCCTCTATCGCCCGCTCGTCACCGAACAGGAGTGCATCGCCGCCGCCTCCACCTCTTTTCTTGAACGCGTCTTCGGCGGTGCGCTCCAACCGATGCTCGCCCATTTCGTCGAACGTCAGGACCTCTCCCCCGACGACGTCCAGCAACTCGAACAGATCCTCGCCCGCCGCAAGAAACGCCGCTGAACGTCCCTCCGCCCGCCATCTGTGCAATCCGTGAAATCTGTGGATCACCGCTCCCTGTCCAATCTGTGGAATCTGTGAAATCTGTGGATCACCCAATCCCACAAATCTCCCCATGAAAGCCCTTCAACACCTCGCGATGCTTTCGGCTCAGGTCGCCGTCCTCGCCCTGCTGGCGTTCGTCCTGATCCAGGTTCTCCGCGCCTGGCTGACGCCCCGCGCCCGATGCTGGATCTGGGGTCTGGTCGTCCTCCGCCTCTGCCTGCCCGTCTCGCTCGACGCCCCGTTCTCGCTGTTCAACCTGCTGAAGCCCGCCATCACCCGCCGTGCGCCTTTGCCGCCCGTGAATCCTGTGGTGCCCGCAACACCCGCACCCGCGGCCGATGCACGTCCCCTGACCGCCCAGCCAAATCCATTCCCGGTCGCACGCGTTGCCTCCCTCGCACCGGCCGAATCCATCAACCGTCCGTCCCCGATCCAAACCACTTTACCGCCTGCCGCGACGCCAACCATCGCAACGATTCCCTGGACCACGGCAGCCTTCCTGATCTGGGCGATCGGAGCCCTCGCCCTGCTCGGACGTACCGCATGGCTTGCCCTGCGCATGCACCGCACCGTGGCTTCCGGCGTTCCCTCCACCTCGTCCACGCTGGCCTCCGCACTGGACCAGGCCCGCCGCCTGACGGGCGTCCGTACGCCGATCCGTGCCGTTGAACTCCCCGGCATTTCTTCCCCCGCACTCTACGGATTCCTTCGCCCCACGTTGCTGGTTCCTCCCGATCTCGAACGGATCCTCGAACCCGCCCAACTCCGCCACGTGCTCCTCCACGAATGCGCGCACGTCCGACGCCACGACATCGCCCTCAACTGGCTGATGGCCGTCCTGCAGGCGCTGCACTGGTTCAACCCAACCGTGTGGATGGCTTTTGCCCGATTGCGTGCCGAACGCGAACTCGCCTGCGACGAGATCGCGATGGAAGCCTCCGGCAAGGACGAGAGCGAAGCCTACGGTCGGACGCTGCTGCACCTGCTGACCTCCTGGTCGAACGTCACACCCCTTCCCACACCGGGCGCCATCGGACTTCTCGAACGTCATGGCGACCTGCGCCGTCGCTTGCGGCACATCGCCGACTTCCGTCCCGGGCGTCGCCTCGGTGTCCCGACGGCGATCCTCATCGCGATGGCCGGTGCCGTGACCTTGACCGACGCCCAGTCGCCGTCCCCGACCAACACCCCTTCGTCCGCCGCGACCGCCACCAACCTCCCGCCGGTCGTTCCCCTGCGGTACACCAATGCCTTCACCGCCCCGGAGAACAAGGACCTCCAGTCCGGCGGCAACTGGGCCAAGGCCCCGCGTGGGTCGAACGTCCTCGGCGGTGTGCACTTCGAGGTCGATGGACTGCTGCAACTCGCGGGCAAGTCTTCGGTTGATTACAAACGTGACTTCCGCGAGTTCGTCACCCTTCCCGCCCCCACCAACCGTTACGGATCCGTCCACCTGCTCGCCGCGACCGCGTGGTCTTCCGAACCCAACCGCCGCGTCGCCGACGTCGTCTGGCGCTATGCCGACGGCACCTCCAAGCGGAGTCCGATCCTCTACACCGGCCACGTGCGCGACTGGTGGCGCAGACCGTTCGAGGAACCCCACCACGTCTTCTCGAAGTTCGCCAAATGCGCCGTGATCTGGTCGTCGCCCGATTCCGTGAAGAACCTGGCGGCCCTGCGCGCCTACCGGGTCACGCTCGCCAATCCCGAGCCCACGAAGCCCGTGGCCTTCCTCCA
>JBIKWS010000302.1:0-5347 GCA_044356195.1 Cyanophyceae cyanobacterium | reverse complement strand
ATGAAATGCTCCGCGTACGCGTGCAGCACAGGCGCGATCCGGCCTTCCTCATTGTAGGCAGGGATCAACAACAACAGGCTGGGAGCAGTAATAGCCAAGCGTCCGGGCAAGCTTGGTGAGAAACACGACCCGCGAGAAGCGCGATTCCAGCCCACGTCGAACCCAAAATCAGCCCGTGACAGATCCTGGACAACCGGGTCCAATCCGCGTGCAACCCCGCTCCGACCTGATGGAACTGCCGCCGGACAGCGCGCCTGTTCCGCCGCCTCCCCCGGCGGTGGACTCCCTGCCTTCCGAATTCGCTGCCCTGTACGAAACGCACAGCAAGCAGGTGTTCTACCTCGCTTTGCGTCTTCTCGGGGACCCAACGCTGGCGGAGGACGCCGCCCACGACGTCTTCCTCAAGGCCTGGCGAAACCTGGGGAATTTCCGAGGCGATGCCGACATCCGCACCTGGCTCTATCGCATCACCCTCAATCATTGCTCGAACCTCCGGTCCAGCTGGCACGCACGGAACGTCCATACGCAATCCGATGACACCGTCATCGAGAACGCCGCCGGCGCCTCCGAAAGCCCCTTTCGCGATGTCGAGATGTCCGAACTTGGCCAGCGCATCCAGAAGGCCCTCGACGAACTCCCCGAGGAATACCGCGTCCTCCTCCTCCTGATCGCCGATCAGGAACTCAGCTACGACGCCGTCGCCCAGATCACCCACCAAACCGCCGATGCCGTCCGCGGCAAGCTTCACCGCGCCCGCAAGGCCTTCGGCACCGCATTCCGGAAGACCGGCTGACACCATGAACACACGCCTCCAGCAACAACAGTCCTCCCAGGCCAGCCACTCCCAGCAGTCGGAAACACGCCAGGTGGGATCCTTCGAGAACGCCGAGGAAGCCCTCCGCGCCGATCGCGACCAGACCACCGTCCCCACCAGCCTCGGCGATCGCATCGCGGAATCCCTCGCCAGCGAGCCCCAGCCCGTCGCTCCCAAGAGTTGGTGGCAACGGCTCTTCGGAAACTGACACCCCCCACTGGGAACGGGGTCGCGACGTCCTCGTCGCCTTTCCAAAACGTTCCATGGGCGAACAGGTCCTCGCCGACCGGAAACCATGGTCCCATCGGGCGGTGTCCAAAGGCGCCGAATCGATTGTCCAATCCGGGCACCCCGCGCACACGAGGGGGATCATCGCGGAGTGCCCGGTGGATCACAGGCCCGGCCAAGAGGGGAAAACCGGACCCGAAAGCATCACCTCAGCCAGGCCGAGGCCGCGGCGGATTCGCGGGGCGCGCCGCGCCTCCCATGGAAGCTGGCGGAGTCGGTCCGCCGGAAGCTACCCCCGCGGAAACCCCGCCGGATCCGTTCCCTCCTCCACCCCGCGAGACCGGAGCCGGCGCCGATTCATGCGCACTGCTCCACTTCCAATCCCGGGGACGTCGGCAAAGTCCCGCATTCACCGCCCGGAACTCCACATTGCGGATCCGCCGCATCACCTCCGCCTCATCCTCCAAAGCCCGGAGATACGGCACCCGCTCCCACAATTCCACCGCGCCACGGTCCAGCGCGAGGTTCACCTGGCTTGTCGTGTACGAGCGCCATTCCCGGACCACCGCGCCCGCATCCACACCTTCCGCCGTCGTGAAGATCACCTGCAGTTGGTTGGGCAACACCGACCAGGCCCGCAGCGTGTACCGCCTCCCGTGGCCTGCCTGCAGCGCCGATTGCACCAACCGGGCCACCTGCTCATCCCGCAACCAGCAGTCACCGTGACCCGCATTCAGTTCCGCTTCGATCCGCTGGGCAATCCGTCGACGCAGGGCCGATTCATCGCCGCCTTCGGTCCGATTGGCCTCCTCCTCCTCCGAGCGCAACCGCGTCATCAGTTCAGCCGGCAGCGCATCCGTCAGCCGCAATACCGCCCAGTAGGTGGAGACGGGACTGACGGGTGTCGCCGCATTGGTCCCGGACGCGGGCGCAGGGGGCAGTACGGGCGGGCGTCCAGGCGGCGGTCGATTGGCGGATCCTTTGGGAGTGGGCGTTGTCTGCATGGGTTGTTGTCCCCTGCTACAACTTCCACCTTTGGAAGGTTACCGACCTCTTCAGGAAATTTTGATGCGGGGCGGCGATATCCGCATCGCCCTGCGGAGAAGCCCCCCGTTCACACCCGTTTCGGTGCGTTCAAGGAGAGCCGCCCGGCCTCCTGGATGTACGTCAACGCAATGGCCAGTGCATCGGCGGCATCCGGCTCTGGCAAATCGGTCAGTCCCAGCATCCGTTGCACCATCCGCGCCACCGCGATCTTCCGGGCACCACCATGCCCGGCCACCGCCAGCTTCACCTTGCTCGGCGCCACTTCGTAAACCGCCAGTCCCGAGACCGCCACCGCCGCCATCGCCGCCCCGCGCGCTTCCCCCATGATGATCGCCGTGCGCAGGTTGCGCGCATGGAACAATCCCTCCACCGCACACACCTCCGCCCGATGCGCCGCCAACACCTCCCGGAAAACCTCGTGGATCCGCAACAGGCAACGCGACCGCGCCCACGACGCCGGACAGCGGATCGTCCCATGCGCCAGCCCATACGGCCGTCCACCCTCCACCTTCACAACCCCCCACCCGGTCCCACGCAACGACGGATCAATCCCCAGAACCATCCGCACCACCGGAACCTCTTCCCCCGGCAACGCCCGCTGCGCCGATCCCGCCTTCGGTCCGCCACCGGACTGCATCCGGCGCTGCAACTCCGCAAATTCCTTGGCTGAGATACCCATCGGCCACCGGCATACATTCCGGCCCGACCTCGCGCGAGCCCTTTGAGGAATCCCATCAACGGACCGCCGACATCCCACGCTTCACCAGGATCGACCCTCCGCTCGTCCGCAACCGGACCGTTTCCCCACCACCATTGACTGGCCCCGACAACTCGGTGCGCTTCGGCTTCCCGCTCGTTTCCACGGGAAGTTCCGACCGAACCCCGCCCCCGCTGGAAGAAGCATCCAGAGTGAAGGCCGCATCCGGAGGAGCGGTCAGGCTCACGCTGCCGCCCGAAGTCGAAAGATCCACCGCCCCTGGAAGCGTCGCCCCGGGGACGATTGCCTGGATGCTGCCTCCGGACGTATTCCCGACGATACGGCCAGCAATGCCCTCGAGTGTGATGCTGCCTCCGCTCGTTTCCACCACCGCCGGCCCGGCAAACTGCGCCACCCGAATGGAGCCACCCGAAGTATCGGCATCCAGGGTGCCACCGCCGCCCTTGACCTCGATCCGTCCACCCGAGGTATCGATATCGATCTTGCCGGTACAATCGACCACCAGGATCGAGCCTCCCGAAGTTTCGCCCCGGATGTCTGCGCGCACACCGGTAAACTTCAACGCTCCACCGCTCGTATCCGCCACCACCGGGGCCACGAGGCCGGTGACGTGGATGTGCCCCCCGGCGGTGTCGAGGTTCACGGAGCAATCGGCCGGCACGGAAATCTTGTAGAGCCCCTCGGTCTTGATCCGGCTCCAGTTCCAACCCGTGATCGTTCCCGGTTTGATCGCCTTCACCTCCACCTCGGAACCCGCCTGCTTCATCACCAGCGGACGCTCGGCCAGGAAGGCCTTCTCCTTGGCAACCGTCCCGGCCGTGACCTTGCGGTAGGCGGAGACAACAATCTGGGACGTCGCGTTGGTCACCACCTCGATCGCCCCGAAATCAACATCCACCTTCAGGGTCATTCCCGGCGTTGCTGCGAAGGTCTGGTCCACCCGCTCTTCGGTGGCAGCCATCAGCACCGGAACACAGGTCAGCATCACCCCCAGAAACCTGACATTGCATCGCGTCATCATGGCAGTACGGTCGGAAAGGCGCCGGAACACCGGTCGACATGGGATTGGGCCACACTCCGCTCCACAAGTCGACCGATGTCCGGCGCCGTGTGTTACCCCGGGTATTCGCCCTTAGTTTCACCCGGCCCGGTATTTTTTTCAGAGCGTGGGATAGTCCGTGTACCCGAACGGTCCCGAGGCATAAAAGGTCGTCTCATCCGCCGCGTTCAACGGTGCTCCCCGGCGGAACCGTTCCGGCAGGTCCGGGTTCGCCAGGAAGGGCACCCCGAAGGCGATGGCGTCCGCCCACCCTTCCGCCAATGCACGATCCCCCGTTTCCCGTGTGAACCCGCCCGCGCTAACGATCAACCCACGGTAGAAAGGCCTCAATTCCCGCGGCCCCACTCCTTCGGCCGCTCCATGGGCGATGTCCTGCGCCGTCACCTGGGTGACGTGCGCATAGGCCAAATGAAGCGCATCCAACTCCTTCAGCACATGCCCGAACGTCGCCAATGGATCCGAATCCCGCATGTCGTTGAACACCCCGCCCGGCGACAACCGGATCCCGACCCGGTCCGCACCCCACACCCCCACCACCGCCTCCGTCACCTCCAGCGTCAGCCGCGCCCGGTTCTGGACCGGTCCACCGTAACTATCCCCGCGATGGTTGGTCCCATCCCGCAGGAACTGATCCAGCAGGTATCCGTTCGCATTGTGGATCTCCACCCCATCGAACCCCGCCGCCTTCGCCATCCGCGCCCCATGGACGTATTCCGCGATGATTCCCGGGATCTCACCCCGGTCCAGTGCCCGCGGCACCGTGTATTCCTCCATCGCGGTTCCGGTGAAGATCTTTCCCTTCGGCCGCAAGGCCGACGGTGCCACAGGCAATTCACCACCGGGTTGGTAGGACGGATGCGATATGCGTCCCACGTGCCACAACTGAAGGAAGATCCGGCCGCCCGCCCCATGCACGGCCTCGGTGACGCCCCGCCAACCGGCCACCTGCGCCTCCGTGAAGATGCCCGGCGTGTTTGGATACCCGAAGCCCCGCGGCGACACCGAGGTTGCCTCGGTGATGATCAGGCCGGCCGACGCCCGTTGCCGGTAATACTGGGCATTCAGTGCCACCGGAACATTGCCTTCCCCCGCACGGCAACGCGTCAGCGGCGCCATCAGGATGCGATGCGGCAAAAGGACTGCGCCCAACTGCAACGGATCGAACAGGGAAGGCACCCCGCGTGCCCCGGAATCAAAAGACATGCCCTCACCCTGAGGCACACGCTTCCACATGGCAATTTTGATGCCGAAATCCCGAACTGAGGCCATCCTCCGGCATGCCATTCGGACGGGTCACGGCCACCTGCACGGCCTTCACCATCGCGCTGATCCTCAGCCCGCACGCCGCTGCGGATCCCGCGGCGGCATCCACCAACGCGCTCGCAAAGCCTGCCGATGACATCGCCAACGCCACCCGCCGGTTGCGCGTCCCACAGGGGTTGACCGTCGAAGCCTGGGCCACGGAACCCCTCGTCCAGAA
>JBIKWS010000301.1:0-5354 GCA_044356195.1 Cyanophyceae cyanobacterium | reverse complement strand
CTTCACCTCATGAATTCGCCGCGCCTGCAGAAGCGGATCAGCAGCACCGACGGACGCGCCCGGAAACTCGCCGATTCCAACCTCACCCCCGAGGCCATCGTCACCGAACTCTACCTCGCCACGTACGGACGTCCGCCGCTCCCCGACGAAGTCCAGGCCGCCACCGCTCCCTTCCGCGCCACCGAGGCCAAACGCGCCACCGCCGTCGAGGATGTCCTGTGGTCACTCCTCAACTCCCCGGAGTTCCTGTTCAATCATTGAGAAACCTCGTCTGGCTCCAACGCGATGAACCAGACTCCAACCCAATCGCTCACTGGACCAAAGCGATTCGGGGGCTGGGTCCCCGTCATCGTCATCCTGCTGATCGTGGCGGCAGGCACATGTGCCTTCATCCTTAGACCCCGACCTGAACTGACGTTCACCGAGACACTGCTGCCAGGCTGCACCAAGACGCATTATGCGGTCGTCCACGACCAACTCCGCGTCACCCGCAACGGCAAGACCATCGCGGTGGTTCCTGCCTCAACCGGATTGCTCGCAGCCGCGCGCAATCCCTCCATTGGAGCCTTGGGGGATCGTTACGAAGAACCCGGGATGTGGGATGGGATCCACGTCATGTTCCGTTTCGCATCTGGCGGGACGAACAAGGAGATCAAGATCGAAAACCGATACGTTCCCTCCCTAAGCGGCATTCTGGATGAGTGCAATCGATTGCTTCCGAAGACGGCCCGGTCGCATTTGAACAGTTCCCTCATCTCAAGGCGGCAAAGGCTGGAGGACTTCGCGGCTCGAATGAGGACCAACTCTTCGTTTCGCCCGGAGGTTCGCGTTCAACAGCTCGAAGAACTCCACAAGGCGGCCTCGGAGCTTCCTGAACCATCAAACGCCCCTGCGAGAACCGAGCCATCCCCGCCGAAATCGAGAGAATGAAGCGGACCTACCCGCCGTCTCCAAAGGTACACGGCGTGATGCAGTTCCCATGAAATCCCTCTTACAGATCGGCTCCGTCCTTGTACTGACCTGCGTTTGTCTAGGAGCCGGCCCAACCGCGCAACCCACCAACGTCGTCACCGCCGCCCGCGCACAGATCGGCAAGACGGTCCGCTACGACCCCGCCTACCGGAAGCTCGATTACCCCAAAGGCGACGTCCCCATCGAATCCGGCGTCTGCACCGACGTCGTGATCCGCGCCCTGCGCTCCGGTCCTGGAATCGACCTCCAGCAACGCGTGAACGAGGACATGAAACAGAACTTCGCCCAGTACCCGAAGAACTGGGGCCTGAAGAAGCCGGACCCCAACATCGACCACCGCCGCGTTCCCAACCTCCAGACCTACTTCAAACGCAGTGGATGGGAGATCGAAGCCAAGGACGGAGTCCGGACCTTCCAGGCCGGCGACCTCGTGACCTGCATCGTCCCGCCGAACCTTCCCCACATCATGATCGTGAGCGACAAATCCTCGCCCTCAGGCCGCAGGCTCGTCCTTCACAACATCGGCAAGGGCGCCCAGGAAGAAGATCGCCTCGCCGACTTCCGCATCACCGGCCAATACCGCGTCCCTCCTCCCCCTCAGCCCCGGCGCTCGCCTTGACCGTATCCATGCCCTTGAATGAAGGAGAATGGCTCGCGCAGAGACGCGGAGAAAGTCGGGCGTTTCAGTCACGATCACTCAACCATGGTTCGGGGAGGCGACGTCCTCGTCGCCGTCACAGAACCCCTCGCAAGGCGACGAGGACGTCGCCACCCCGTTCAGCAGGGAAACCACCCCTGATAATCTGTGTCATCTGTGAAATCTGTGGATCCAAGAATCCCAACAATCCGTCCCCGATCTACGAACTCTGTGGATCCGCCAGCAGCGCCATCAACTCCCGATGGTTCGTCTTCCCGGTACCGAGCTTGGGAATCTCACGCACGGTGCGGATCTCCCGCGGCACCGACAGGTTCGTGAGCCCCTTCTGCCGGATGACCTCGCGAAGGTCATTCAGGGTGATGCGCGGCTCCGTGGTGACCGCGACCAATTTCTCGCCCTTGTCCTCGCACGGCACCGCGACCACGGCGATCTCGCAGCGATTGCCGAACTGGGGAAACGCACCGGCAAAGGCATCCTCGACCGCAGTCAGCGAGACCATCTCACCGCTGACCTTGGCAAAGCGCTTCAGGCGACCCATGAGGAACACGAAGCCATCCTCATCGACGCGCGCCAGATCTCCCGTGTCGTACCATCCGCCCAACGCCTGGAATTTCGCGTTCGAGTCCGCGTTGAGGTAACCGCGCATGATGTTGTCGCCGCGCACCTGCAACCGTCCGCCCACGTCGATGCCTTCCACCGGTTCCAGTCGATACTCGATCCCTGGCAGGAACCTGCCCACGGAACCGAACCGCGGCTCGATCCGTGAGTTCGCGCACAACACCGGACTGCACTCGGTTGCCCCGTAGCCTTCGAGGATGCGGACGCCGAACTGCCGGGCCCACGTGTTCGCGGTGGCCTCCTGCAGTTTCTCGGCGCCGGCGACGAGAAATTTCACCGAGTTGAAATCGTAAGGGTGCGCCTTGCGGGCGTACCCATTGAGGAAGGTGTTGGTCCCGACGACCACGGTGCAGGCCTTGTCGTAGACGACTGCGGGAATCACCCGGTAATGCAGCGGCGACGGATACAGGAAGACGTAGAATCCCTGCACCAAGGGAAACAGCGTGCACGTCGTGAGCCCGAAGCTGTGGAACAACGGCATCGCGTTGAAGAAGCGTTCCTCGTCCGTGACATCGAGGTGCGCCGTGATCTGACGGACGTTCGCCAGCAGGTTGCGATGCGTCAGTTCCACCCCCTTCGGAATCCCTTCCGAACCCGACGTGAACAGGATCACCGCGGCCTGATCGGGCCGTGCCGACAATCCGCGGAAGGCACCGCCGCACGACACGATGTTCGACAACAAGCGCGACAGCTTCAGGCCACCTGTGACACCGGCACGCACCTCTTCGAGGAACAACAGTTCAATCCCGGCGGCCGCCAGTGGCACCAGGTCCAGCTTGGCCTTCTCCAGAAAGGCCCGCGACGTGATCACCTGCCGGACGCCCGCTAGATCCAGACAGATCTTCATCACGGGCACGCCCGTCGAGAAGTTGAGGATGGCCGGCACGCGGCCCGCCGCCAGCAGGCTGAGCAACGTGACCGGCACCGCGTTCACGTTCGGCAGGAGCACGCCCACGCGACCGCCCTCGGGCGTCTTCGCCAGCAACGCCCGCCATCGCGCCTCCAGCACAGCCACGCCGGTCATCAACCGCCGGTAATTCAGGGGCTGGAAGTTGATGTCCTCCAACACCGGCTTCCCGGGAAGCTTGGAAGCCGTGTCCGCAATCGCCGCCAGCACGTGCGTCGGACCAAACTCCATCTCCACGCGGTACTGCTGTTCCAGCATCCGGTCCCGCAACCACGCCGTCAGGCGCCGGCGCGCCACGGTGTTCGAGACGCCCTCCAACTTCGGCGAATCCAGCAACGGACTGAAATGCGCCGTCACCGTCGGAAACCATTGCGTCCATCCCTTGTGCCGCACGAACGGCACCCGCACCGCGCCGCGCAGGTAACACAGGATCACCCGCGCCCGCGTCTTGTGCAGCAGGAAGCCCGTCCCGTCGAAGAGCTTCATCATCGACCCCGTCAGCGTGATCCGGCCCTCCGCAAACAGGACCAGTCGCCCACCACCCTGGAGGAACTCCGCCATCCGCTTGGCCGCGTAAGGCGACGATGGATCCACCGGAAACGTCCGGTGATTCACCATGATCTTGCGGTGCACCCACGTGGTCTGCGCCGTGGTCGAACTGGTGACGAACTTCCAATCGTCATCCAGCAGCGCCGCGAGGAACGCCCAGTCCAACCACGACACGTGATTCGGGATCAAGAGCACCGGCCCGGGCGCACTCAACACCGACGTGTCAAACGCGCGGAACCGGAACCACAACTTCAGGATCAGATGGAGCAACGCCTTCATGGTTGGGCTTCTTTGCGAACAGGGAAACGCAGCCACAGGAGGACCAGCAGGACCATCCCCGCGAGCACGAAGAAAACCTGGCCGGCACTGATCGGAACGCCGGTCCATTCCCGCGACTTCACGCAGGCCGAAACCAATCCGCCCGCCAGCAGCATGCCGATGTTGTCGATCAGGTTCTGCACGGCGATCGTCTTGCCGAGTTTCGTGCCGTCCGATTCCGCCTGCAGCGACGCGTTGAGCGGGATCAGGAACAACCCCGCCGCAAATCCCGCCGCAATCAGCAGCAGCGTCACCCACGGGAAGAGTGTCAGCCCCCCAGCCATCGTCGTGCCCTTCAGCCAGGGAACGAATTCCACCGTGCCGATGAGCGACAAGGTCAGCACCAGCAGGAATCCGTAGCGCCGCGTCCAGGTGAGGTCACCGACCCCGTGGAGGTGTCCCGCCAGCATCGACCCGGCCATCACGCCGACGCTCAGCCAGAGTCCGAGAAGCGACACCTGAAGGTTCGTCCCGAGCCCGAGGACATTCAGTCCCCACGCCTGGAAGTTCACCTTCATCGCCGCACCACAGACCCAGAACAGACCCGTGCCCACCAGCACCCGCGCCAGACGCGAGTTGCGGAACAGGTCGAGAAGATGCACGACGAACCCTTCGAGGCTTTGCACCAGTTCGACTGCCGGATTTCCCCGGGTCTTGCTCATGGCCAGGTTCAGGGCCGACGACAGTGCGAACAACGCCAGCAATGCGCCATAGCACTTCGGAAGGCTCAACCGGTCGACCATCGCCGCTCCGCCCACCGCACCCAGGATGATCGCCATCAGGGTCAGCAGTTCCACCGTGCCGTTCGCCTTCACCAACCGCTCGGAGGGGAGGATCTCGGGCAGGATTCCGTACTTGGCCGGCCCGTAGAGGCACGACCCTATGCCCACGATCACATAACCGGGAATCTGCCACACTTCCCCCCCCCAGAGGCTGATCGCGCACACCGCCGTCCCCAGCAGCTTCACGGCATTGCCGCCGATCAACCACGAGGTCTTCGCGTACCGGTCATTCAGGAAGCCCGCGAGAGGAGCCAGAAAGATGTACGGCACGAACAGCAGCATCGTGTACATCGCGCTCCGGCTCCGGAGCGCTTCCTCGGTGATCGCCCCCGACTTTTGCAGCCGGGTCAACTGACCGACGATCACCGCCAGAATCGCATTGTCCCCGAAAGCACTCAGGAACTGGCTCGCCAGCAGCAGTGGATAATTTCGACCGTGGTTCATACGCAGTTTGTCCGCAGGGCCCGTGGATACACAATGGGCCGTTTTCCCTGTGAATTGATAGTACCGATGCCAACCCCGTCCGAGTCGATCCGACCTCGGTCCGGGA
>JBIKWS010000300.1:0-5365 GCA_044356195.1 Cyanophyceae cyanobacterium | reverse complement strand
TCTGGGGCATGTCCACAACCTGACCGAAATCATACGCGGCCGAGGCGGAACCCGGTGCGGACTCGGGCCCCCACCCGCGCACCGCGAGCGTGGTGGCCTGTTTCAAGGCGAGCAGCAAGGGAAACTCCTGGGCCACGGCACCCGCAGCAAAACCCAGCGCCCCCACCGCCCGAAGCCAACCCATCTGTCCAATGCGACGCATGCGGGCCTCAGTGCGACGGTGGCAACGCGATGTTGTCGCCGGCTTCAATCCGACGTCTCAGCACGATGGACGCGATGCGCTCCACGTGCCCGTCGGCGAACAGATAGTTCGAAGCCTGGCCATGGCGCTCCGGATCAATGTCTGCGGTGACATTCTCCCATCCACGGAACCAGGTGTCCGGATGGGTCCGCGGATCTCCCAACCGTTGTCCCAGCTCGGAAGCCTCGAAGACGAGGAACGTCTCGGAAGGCCGCCGCAGCCGATCGAGCCGCGTCTCACGATCGATTTCATCAAAAGGCGTCCCGTCGGGGTCCGTACCCGGTGTCATCGAGGTGCTGGCCGTTTCGGGAACGGGAAGCATGTAATCATTCAGCAGGTAGCTGCATCCTCCGTTGGTGCGGAGCCATCCACGCATCTGATCGCTCGGGCACAGGCGGATCTTGTCGATGCCTCCCACGGCATTGGTCAGCACGAAAACCCATGACGGGGTCGGATCCGCACCGATCGGTCCGGGGCCGTTGCGCGGTGGGGAGGGCAGCCGTCCCCGGGTATCGTCATCGGCGTAGATCCGCATCCCGATTCCCAACTGGCGTAGGTTGGCGGCGCAACGGACGGAATCAGCACGCCGCCGTGCCTTGGAAAGCGCCGGCAGGAGCAAACCCGCGAGGATCGCCAGGATCGCGATCACCACCATCAACTCGACGAGGGTGAATGCATGCAGCGCCACTCCCGACCGCAGCGGGCTTCCTCGTCGTACGATTGGGTGGAAATGTGTCATCCGATGCTATCGCGGATGGGTGTTCACGACCGCGATGCGGGCATCCACCCGTCCATCTTCTCCATTGACCGGTGCCAGCCACAATTGGCCGGTCCCGACCATCACGCCGCGCGTGTCGCAGTAAAGCCGGGTTCCGGGCGACTTCAAGATGAGGCTGGAGACCTCGTGGGGGAAGACCTGGTTCCATCGCCGGACCAGATCGGCCGGTGATTCCACGACAAAGGATCCTTCCGGTCCATTGACCCGGAGCGGAAAGCGGATCCATTGCGCGGCCGCCACCGCGTCGCCGCGCACCATTGCCGCCTGCAACCCGCGGACCAGATCGCGAACGGGTTCAGGTCGGGGGAATCCCGCCAGAGAATAGTCATCCAGGACGAGGATGGGTTGTCCGGCCTCCACCAGGGTCGGACTCCGGACGGCATGGACACCCGCGGTCACAGCAAGGACGGCCGTCGCGGTCAGCAGCCAGGGTTTGATGGCCATCCACGCCCACGTCCGCAGCACTCCGGCGGCGACGGCGTTGGAGGTCACTGCGGGCGCCTGCCCCATCGCTGCCGCGACGGTCGCTGCCACCAATCCAACCGGGACGGCCGCCGCAAGGTTGGGATGGAGCATGGACTCCAGATTCCCGCCGTCGATGCGGGCTCCCTCCCCTTCCAGCAATACCTGCAACCGATCCAAGGCGCGGCGCACACGCTTCCGGGCGGCTTCCTCCGCCACCCCCAAGGCGGCACCCACCTCGGCCAGGGATTTTTCCTCGAAGAATCGCAGCCAGATGGCGTGGCGGTCGGGATCCGACAGGCGCGCGAGGCATCGATCCAGATAAGGAAGGTAGGGCTGCCACGCAGCGGGCGCTGTCGAATCCTGGGATTCCTCGGGTAGGTCGGGCATCGTTTCCATAGGCGTTTCCCGAGCGGCGCGACGCCGCTGCATCTTGCGAAGGTCGTTGGCCGCGAAATGGGCCGCCCGGAACAGCCAGGCGCCCAGAACCACAGACCCGTCCATCCCCGGAGCCTTCCGGACCAGGAGCAGGAACACCGCCTGCGTCACCTCCTGGGCCTGGTGCGGATCCCGGGTCTGCCGAAGGGCCGCACCGTAAACCATGCCGGCATGACGACGCACCAGCTCCGCGAACGCCGCTTCATCCCGGCGCTCCACGTACTGCCTCAGCAATTCCTGATCGGCCCCGTCCATTCCTTCCACATCACGGACACACCGGACGAAACCGGACAAGGATTCTGTGGCCCTGTGGACCGGACTGGTCGCATCCTGACACTGCCCCCGCATGGAACGGGGTGGTGACGTCCTCGTCGCCGTTCCAAAGCCATTCCCAATGGCGATGAGGACATCGCCGCCCCGAAGCCCCGGTTCATACAGAATAGTGGGGCGGTTTGGTGTTCGTGTTCCGGATCCGGTCCATTTCCTGGGCCTCGATGGACTCGCTCAGTCGTTCGACCTGCTTCCGCAACCGTTCGAGCAGCTTGCCCTGTTCAACGACAACCGCGTTCAACTGGTCGTACTGATGCTCGAGGTGCGACAGCGCCGCCTCCGTCTTCTCCAATCGCAATTCAGAATCCGTCATAATTCATCTTCCCGCTCGGCGAAGAACAGTTGGTAGGCCCGGTCGTAATGCGCCTCGGAAACGAGGACCCGGGCCTCACGCCCCAGGTCTCCGTCGTCCGGGAGGTCCGGCTCCACCCATTCCTGTCGGGCTTCGATCCCGTGCTTTTCCAACCACTCCACCAAAAGCTCGGTCTTGATCACCTGTCCGGTGAAGAAATGCCGCATGGGCGCCATCATGCGGGGATCGGAACGCAGGTGGCCAGCAATCTGGCCTGTCACCGCTTCGGACGTACGGAAATGAGGAAATTGGCCACCCACTGCGAAAGGAAGCTGCCGATCAGGAAGGCATTGAAGCAACCGACGCCCGCCATTCCCAACCACGAACGTCGCGTCGGGTTCAGCAACGTCAGGGACGCCACGGCAACCAGGCCGACGGCCAACATCGACGCTGTCAGGGCACCCATCGCCCACCTGGGCCATCCGCGTGGACAATTGAAGACCGCCGCCACCGGCATTGCCAGCAACCCGAAAACAAGGGCCGGAATCAGGTAACTCGCATCACGACCGGTTCCCAGCCAGGCACCCACGGAGGCCAGCGCCAGCGCCAGCGTCGATCCCACCAACCGTGCCTGCCACCGTTCATCCGGGCTGAGGGCGTGCCGGCCAACGGGATGCAGGAAGAGCGTCAGGTTGAAGAGCGGGCTGGCGAGCCAGGTGAGAAGTGCGAAAGCGATGTACACCACGCGGATCGGCGTGATCCACGGGGAGAGGCTGGGGTTGTCCGAGGCCAACTCCCCGAGCAGGCGATTACCGAAATAGCCTCCCAGAAAGATGCCCCATTGAACGCCTCCCGGCAGCTTCTGGATCCACAGGAAATACCGGAGCATCCCGGCGTAAACGGGGTTCCCCGCCTTGATGGCCTCCACCAGCCCAGTCCGGGCCCAGTCGTTGGTCGGGTCCAACCTCAGGCTCTCGCGGAAATGCTCCATCGCCTCCTTCCGCTTCCCCTGCTCCATCAAGGTCCATCCCAGGTTCGCATGCGAAAAGGCGTTCTCAGGATTCCGCGCCAGAGTACTGCCAATCGTGGCACCCGCCTCCACCTTCCGCCCCAACTTCACCAGCGCCATGGCCCGAAGGTTGTTGCACCCGACATGCTCCGGATCGCTGCGCAATCCAACCTCCGCCGCCGCCAGCGCCTCCGCCCACTTCGAGCGCTCGAACTGGATCGCCGCCAGCATGCTGTGGTAGTCCGCATCGTGCGGCTCCAACCGGATGGCCTCCAGGATGGCCGCCAGGGCTTCCGGTGTCCGGTTGCGATCCGACATCACCCGCGCCATCACATAATGCGCGTACGCCATGTCGGGAACATGACCGATGGCTTCGCGCGCGGTGGCTTCGGCATCATCCCGGCGTTCCAGTTCGAGCAGGGTGTTTGCGAGGGCGGCGAGGGCGAATCCGTCCGTGGGATCCGACGCCAGATATTGGCGGAACTCCTTTTCGGCGAGGTCATGGCGGTCCTGCTCCTGGAGGAGCAACGCGCGTTGCAGTATCGGTGAAAGTCTCATCCAGGCAGGTCGGAAGTGGCTCGGACAATGGTCGGTGCGGCCGGGAGCAAACCCCGATCCTGCCGCACACGGCAAGCATGCAGAACAGGTGCAACACGCCATGGCGACTGCGTGTCCGGAGAATCCCGTCAAGATGGCACTTCACCGGGGCTCCGGCGGAATGCCGGGACTGGAAATCTTCACCGGGTCAGCGCACGCTACTTTCATGACTCCCGATCGCATCCCCGTGGCCGCCGTCATGACGGCCGTCCTCGCTTCCGCAACCGTCTTGACCGCCGCCGAAAATCCCCTGCTCGCACCCGATGCGAAGATCGAGAAGCTGGCCTCCGGGTACCAGTTCACCGAAGGCCCCGCCGCGGACAAGCAGGGCAACATCTACTTCACCGACCAACCCAACAACCGGATCGTCCGCTGGGATGCCACCACCCGGACGTTTGCGGACTGGATGAAGCCGGCAGGCCGGGCCAACGGAATGTTCTTCGACCATCAGGGCAACCTGATCGCTTGCGCGGACGAAAAGAACGAACTGTGGTCGATCGCCCCGGACAAGACCGTGCGCGTGCTCCTGAAGGACTTTCAGGGAAAACTCTTCAATGGGCCCAACGACGTGTGGGTCCGGCCGGATGGCGGCCTGTACTTCACTGACCCATTCTACAAGCGCCCGTATTGGAATCGGGGGCCTTCCGAGCAGAAGGGCCAGCACGTCTACTTCCTTCCAGCCGATCATTCCGCGCCACAACGGGTGGCGGACGATCTCAAGCAACCCAACGGCATCGTCGGCACACCCGACGGAAAGCAGCTGTTCGTGGCCGATATCGGTGCCGGAAAGACCTACCGATACGACATCCAGGCTGACGGCACCCTGGCCGGGAAGAAGTTGTTCTGTGAGATGGGATCCGACGGGATGACGCTCGACGCGGAGGGGAATGTGTATCTCACCGGCAAGGGAGTCACCGTGTTCAACCGCGAGGGGAACCGGATTGCGCACTTCGAGATTCCGGAGGGTTGGACGGCCAACGTCCGATTCGGAGGCACGAAGCACGACTACCTGTTCATCACGGCGGGTACTTCGATTTACGGAGCACAGCTGAAGGTCCAAGGCGCCCGATGATCCCAGGGCAGCTCAAGCAGGGCCCTGACCTCCTGAATCGGGCTTCAATGCTGCGGCATCCTTCCGACGGAGGATGCGCCGGATTGACTAACGGGTTGCCCAGAGGGGGTGCACTAGGGTAGCACCCCCGCCCGGGTAATGCGTTT
>JBIKWS010000299.1:0-5368 GCA_044356195.1 Cyanophyceae cyanobacterium | reverse complement strand
CACGAGGCGGCGCAGTACGCGAAGTACAGGCCGGCTCCGGGGCTCAGCCAGTGGAAGCGAGGACCATCGCGCATCTTTGCCGCCAGGATCAGGGCGAGGCCCAGGACATCGAGGTGGGAGTATTCGAAACCCTTGGTGTGGCCGCGGTACGTTTCCACAGAGACGACCATCAAGGTAAGCTTGCCCGGTTCAAGCGATGGCATGAACACCATCATCGCAAGCACCCAGCGCTCCCAGATTCGGTTGCGCGCCAGGAAACTGCCCAGCGCTGGTGCCACCCCCACATACAGCAGGAGGATCACCAGCGCCTTGATCAGGTCCTTCATCGACCAGCTAGACCTTCCCGGACTTCCGCCACCGGAACAGCGTCGTCGGGTGTACTCCGGTCCGGGCGGCAATGTCCGCCAGTGACAACTTGCCCTCGGAGAGCAGTTGCTTGGCGAGCGTCATGCGGCCGGATCGCGAGGGAAGACTGAGTTCCGCCGCGTGCGTTCCGGTTTCCGCGGCTGCTGAAGGCTCGGCCGTGGACGAGGCGGGAAGTACGAACTGGGAAGCGGCGACAGGTGCTTCCCACCATCCCTCGCGCAGGACCGGGCCGTCATGGAACAGCACCAGGCGATCGATGCTGGACTTGAGTTCGCGGACGTTGCCCGGCCACGAATACCGCTGGAGCTTGGCGACGAGCTGGGGTTCGAGGGATTCGACATTCTTCCCGAATCGCTGGCTGGCGCCTTCGACGAAGGTCTGAGCCAAGGCGGGAATGTCATCCAGACGCTCGCGGAGTGGCGGGATGCGGAGCACGACCTCGGCGAGCCGGTAATAGAGATCGGCGCGGAACCGGCCGAGGCGGATCTCGGACTCGGGATCGCGATTGGTGGCCGCGACCACGCGGAGCTGGACGGTGAATTCGGCATCGCCGCCCACGCGGCGGGCACGACGGGTTTCCAGGAAGCGGAGAAGCTTTGGCTGGAGCGAAATGTCCATTTCCCCAACCTCGTCGAGGAAGAGGGTGCCCCCGTTGGCCTGTTCCACGAGGCCGACCCGGGTCTTGAGGGCGCCGGTGTAGGAACCCTTCTCGGCACCGAAAAGCTCGGCTTCGATGAGTTCCTTGGGCATGGCCGCGCAGTTCAGGGTGACGAGCGGGCCGTCCTTGCTGGATTGGTGGATCGCGGTGGCGAAGCGTTCCTTGCCGACGCCGGATTCGCCCAGGAGCAGCACCGTGACGTCGGTCTTGCCGAGACGTTCGATCTGTTCGCGGAGGGACGTCATGGCGGCGGATCGCCCCACGAGTCCGGATTCGCTGGTGAGGTGCCCGGAGTAGAGCTGGAGCCAGAGGGCCTGACTGTCGGCCGTGCGTTCCAGGACCTCGTCCCAGCGATCCTCGTCATCGGCGAGCGTGAGGACGTCGTAGGCTCCGTCGCGCATGGCGCGGACGATGAGGGCGCTGTCGGGCCGGACGAACTCGACGACAAACAGACGATTGGACTGGGCGAGCCGGACGCGCGTGCGTGGCCACTCGGGCCGCAGGAGGAATTGGGCGGGGATCAGGCAAACCTCGCCGGCATTGCCGGGCGAAAGCCGGGCGACGGCGTCCGGTGAAAACGGACGCACGGGGATTCCCAGCTCCTCGAGTCTGGCCTGGCCGATGGGCGCAAGGCCCTGTGGATGCAATACGGTCATGATGCACCTGCGTTGCAGACGCGTTCTCGTGCCTGTGCACGATGATTTGCCTGAAATTCGTTATGGGCGCAAACCCCGAATTTCCGGCGATTTTCAGCGGGTTTCGTGGTGGCACGCCGGTTGCGATGGGTGTGACACCGGCTCGTGCAGGGGTCGGTGATGAACCAACCAGTTCAGAATTGCAGGGGAAAAGGGAACCAACATGAAGACCAAGATCCAGTTCACGATCGCACTCGCCGCGGCTCTCAGCTTCAGCCCGGCCTTCGCCGGTGACGACGACAAGAACGACAACAAGGGCAAGAACTCTGGCGGACTCGCCGCCAAGAACTTCGACCTCGACCTGGCCGGTGATGTCGAGAAGGCAGCGAGCGACTCCCAGTCGAAGATGTTCCAGACCGGGGTGCTTCCGAAGCTGAACGAGATCCTCAACAGCACCCTCAAGGAAGGGCGCAAGCTGGATGACTCGATCTACGCCCTCGATCCGTCGAAGCTGGTGCTCAAGAGCGATGTGGATGCCCGGGTGTACTTCCTCGGGGAAGGGGCCGGCTTCCGGAACACGCTCGGATTCAACACCGAGGGCGGCGGGGTGAAGTCCGGCGACCCGGAGATCATCTTCCCGAATGCCTCGTCCGAGGTCTCCTTCCTCGGCACAGTGCCGAAGGATGCCAAGCGGACGGCGGCCAATCCGCTCTTGCCCGTTGACTTCGTCGACATCGGTAAGCTCGAGGCGGGAACGAAGCTCGACTTCTTCCTGATCGCCGACGGCGCGAACGGCGGCAAGACGGTGTTCTCCACGGACAAGTCGGTGAACCCGGACGGGATCAACCACGTGATCACCTTCGCCACGGTGGTGCAGGGCTACCTGATTCTCGGGTTCGAGGATCTGCTCGGTGGCGGTGACCGCGACTTCAACGACGTCCTCTTCGCGATCGATCTCGGCTCCGCGAACCTCGCGGCCCTGACCGGCACGCCCGAGCCCTCGACCTACATGACGATGGGTCTGTTCCTCGCCGGCGGTGTGTGGGTGATGCGCCGCCGCCGCGCCGCGAAGGCCACGAAGGCCTGAACGAACTTCCACGACCAGCCCTGTCGGTTGGTCAGTCTGCGTCGCCCGTTTCCGGCCGGGGGGTCTGGAACGGGCGACCTTTTTGTTTTTGGTGAGGGAGAGTTTGAAGTTTGAAGTCTCAAGTTTGAAGCACCCGCCGCGTGAGGGCACGCGGCCTACAATTCAACAGGCTGTAGGCCGGGGGCCCTCACCCGGCGTTGGGGGAGAGTTTGAAGTTTGAAGCACTCGATCCCGATCCCGATCCCGATCCCGATCCCGATCCCGATCCGGGGCGGCGATGTCCTCATCGCCCTGACAAAGGCGTCGAAACGGCGACGAGGACGTCGCCGCCCCGAATCCTTTCTCACAGGGGCAGTGTCCAGTTGCGCCCTGTGGCGAGTGGTGATTCCGGAGGGTGCCATCGACGGAGAGTACCCCGTTCCAGGAGACGCGCGACCTGCGGTCAGGGGTGGCGCACCATGCGCTTGAGCAGGTTTCGGGTGATCGTCTGGATCCGCACATCGGGGCCCTTCGGCGTGGTGTAGACCGACGGACGGAGGTAACCCGGAGGTGCGCTCAATCCGTCGCCCCACCAGATGGTGGCCGCGTTGAACACGACGTTGCCCTTGGGCCCGGGATAGATGGTCGAGGTATAGGTGCCGCCGTTCGGTTTGCCCGGCGCTTCCTGCGTGGGTCCGCTCGCCACGATCTCCAACCCGGGAATCGGCGCGGGATCGCCGTGCCATTCCCAACCCACCAGGCCGGGCACGGAATCACCGGTCCGCATGCCGGTGCCTTCAAACAGCCAGTGGTCCGGACGCACGCAGGTCCAGTCGGCTCCGCCCGTGACCGGACCCGTGCTGTGGGCTCCGACGAGTTCGTTGGCGTAGGGACGTTCGTGGGGGAGGGACTTCATCGCGATGAAGTCCCGGGTACCTCCCGGGGGACCGAAGACGCCGGTCCGTTCGAACACGCGGTGGGGGGTGCCGGCCGTGTCCGCGGAAAGCTGGATGCGGCCGCAGACGGCGTTGCCGGAAAGGAAGGCGATGTTGAGGCCGTCGCGGACGGCGTTCTGGACGTTCCGGAACATCTCCGGGGTCCAGTACTCGTCGTGACCGACGCTCAGGAAGCCGGGTGCCCGGCGCAGTCCGCGGGGATCGGCGTGGGTGTCCTGATTGGAGATGTACGAGAGGTCGTAGCCATGCTGTTCCAGCCAGAAGGCGATGGGGAATTCCCACAGCAGGAACTCGCCCGAGCCTTGGGAAAGCGGGGCGTCGAAGATCTGGCAGTAGCGCCCGTACGGGCGGTTGAAGCTCACCTGGACGTCGCCGCCCCACCACCATGAATGCTCGCCGTTGTCGTACAGGGCAAAGTGGTCGGGCCACCGGTTGTAGGCCTGCCAGGTGTGGTCGCTGCACTGGAACAGCAGGTCGGCCCGGCGATCGTCGCGCACGATGAACACCACGTAGCTCTCGATCCCGGTCCGCTGCGTCCGCAGTCGTCCGAGGTACACGCCGCTCAGCCAATCCGACGGGATCTTCAACGTCGCGGACACCGCCCATTGGCAGTCGCGAAGCCGCTTCGCCCCGATGGCAGGCATCGGTTGCGGTGTTCCCTGGAGGTTGCGGATCCCGCCCATCCGGCGTCCTCCCAGTCCGCCGTAATACCCGAGCCGATAGAACTCGATGTCGAACGGTTCGGCCGGATCCGTGCTGACGTGGATGCGGAGGGTGTCGCCGGCGCGGACGCGTGTGTGGGAGCAGTAACCTTCGATGGTCTGGGAGCGCCATCCGGTGGCCTTGTCGACGCGGGTGGAGGTGAGCATCCAGTCGCGGGTTCCCGGGAGATCGTTCTCGCGTCGGACCGGATCCGAGGCGGTCTTGGGCAGGAGCAGGTTTGGCGCGCTGCAACCCGCGGCGACCGCGGCAGGCGTGAGGGCGGCCATCTGGCGAAGGGCGCTGCGACGGGAGATGCGAGGCATGGCGAAACGGTGGCATCCGGGGAGGGAAGGTTGCCAGTGTCCAGATGCCAGATCTGCAGGCCGGGTGACCTCAACCGGCGTGTGGGGGGAGAGTTTGAAGTTTGAAGCACCCCGTTCCGAGAAACTCGGAACTGGGAACGAGGATCTGGAAGCCTTGGTTGAGTCTGCCTCGTGACCTGGTAATGGCTGCCTTGGAAACTTGAACCCCAACCCCGCGCGCGATCAGCGCGCCGGTTGGGCGCTGTAGGACATGTGGCCGGGCACACGTGTCCCGAATCCCAACGGGATTCTGGCCTCTAGCCCAGGGTTGCCGAGCTTGCGAGGCTACCCTGGGTCACCATCCCACGCCGGACCCAACCGCAACGCGGTTGTGGCACCCGTTCCTGCTGAGCATTGGAGACGGGGAAGTCCGTCGGGCCACAACCGCGTTGCGGTTGGAACGTCCTCCATGGGCAATCCCAGGGTTGTCCTCGTTCCTCGGACCAACCCTGGGCTTTGGGCCTCAACGCCGTTGGCGTTGGTGCCTGGGGACTCCCGCCGCGTGGGGGCACGCGGCCTTCAGACGGGAGTTGCCGGTTGCCAGTCCGTTTTTACCCAACTTGACGGGTGACCGGGTGCAGGACCGCGCATAGGGTTCTGCATCCTCTATGGCTACGATTGCG
>JBIKWS010000298.1:0-5376 GCA_044356195.1 Cyanophyceae cyanobacterium | reverse complement strand
GGTGCGGCGCGGCGTCGTGCCCCCCATCCCGGAGCCTACGATCACCAAGCCGCCCAGTGCCGAGTTGCGTCCCAACCAGACCGATCAGGACAGCCTGCCGCCGTACGACGTCCTGGACGCAATCCTTGAGATGTACGTCGTGGACCAGAAATCGCCGGCCGACATCCGGGCGGCGGGGTTCGCTGCCGCGGACGTGGCCCGCGTGGTGAAGCTGATCGATGGGGCGGAGTACAAGCGTCGACAGGCAGCGCCGGGATTGAAGGTGACGACCAAGGCGTTCGGGGTCGGACGTCGTGTCCCGGTGGCCCAGCGATGGCGGGAACTTTGAGGCAGGAAACGCATGAACACACACTCAGGTCGGTCTCAATCCAGGGGCAGGGTGGTGCTGGCTCTCGTGGTCACGGTGAGTTTGGTTGTCGGGTTGTTTGCCCTGAAGAAGGCAGGATTGTTCGGGCAGATCGGGCCGGTTCCGACGGGTCTGTTGATCGCCGGTGACGTCTTTGTCGCGGGCCTGATCTGGTATCGGGCGTTGAAGCGCTGAAACTAGGGATTGCGGTGGGGAAGGGTGGCCCCTTACGGTTTTCGAGTTCCCCGCAAAAAGTGGCGCAAGACTGGAGTGAATCGGCGGGCGGGAATGTCCGTCGGACGCGGCAGTCTGGAACTTAACGAACGTACGCGTATGAATTCCCTTCCCTCGGGCTCGCCGATCACGCGGCGCAGCTTCCTCTCATCCTCGGGTGTCACGATCGGTGCCGTTGCTGCCGGCACGCTGGCCGTGGACCGGTTGGCCTTCGCGCAAGCGAGCGACACCTTGAAGATCGCCCTCGTGGGTTGCGGTGGCCGCGGATCCGGCGCTGCAAACCAAGCGCTCAATGTTCCCGGAACCAAGCTCGTGGCGATGGCGGACGCCTTCAAGGACCGGTTGGAAGGTGCGCTCAACAACATCAAGCAGGCGCAGGGAGCCAAGGTCGACGTGCCGGCCGAACGCCAGTTCGTGGGCTTTGACGGCTACAAGCAGGCGATGGCCCTCGCCGACGTGGTCATCCTGGCGACGCCTCCCGGCTTTCGTCCCTTCCACTTCGAGGAAGCGGTGAAGCAGGGCAAGCACGTGTTCATGGAGAAGCCGGTCGCCACCGATGGACCGGGCGTGCGGCGTGTGCTGGCGGCGGCGGCGGAAGCCAAGGCCAAGAACCTCAAGGTCGGTGTCGGCCTCCAACGCCATCACCAACCCGGTTACATCGAGACCCTCAAGCGCATTCATGATGGCGCGATCGGCGACATCACCTCGCTGCGGGTTTACTGGAACGACGGCGGCGTCTGGGTGAATCCCCGCAAGCCCGGCCAGACCGAGATGGAGCACCAGATGCGCAACTGGTATTATTTCAACTGGCTGTGCGGCGATCACATCTGCGAGCAGCACATCCACAACCTCGACGTCGGCAACTGGATCAAGAACGCGTATCCCGTGCGCTGCCATGGCATGGGCGGACGCCAGGTCCGCACCGCCAAGGAGTACGGCGAGATCTTCGATCATCACGCCGTCGAGTACGAGTATGCCGATGGTTCCCGCATGTACAGCCAGTGCCGTCACATCCGTGGCGCCTGGAGCTCGGTCTCCGAGCACTGCGTGGGCACCAAGGGCCATGCGGATGTCAGCGGCCACCAGATCCGCGTCACGGGTGCCGATGCCTGGCGCTTCCGCGGCACCAAGGCCGTCGATCCCTACCAGCAGGAGCATGACGATCTCTTCGCCGCCATCCGTTCGAACACCGAGTTCAACGAGGCATTCAATGGCGCGAAGTCGTCCCTGACGGCGATCATGGGCCGCATGGCGACCTACGGTGGCAAGATGGTGGAGTGGGATGCTGCGCTGAACTCGAACATCACGCTCTCGCCCGACGCCTTCACGTGGGATGCCGCGATGAAGAGCCTGCCGGACGCCGAGGGCTTCTACCCGATCGCCGTCCCGGGCAAGACCGTCGCTGTCTGATCCCGTGGAGCGGTCATGAGAAACCGGGCCGGGAGGATGGCGACATCCCCGGCCCGGTCGCTTTTTGTTGAAGGGACCTGGAAGCAGGTCCGAGTTGGTACGGCAGCGTGTGGTGGACAGTCCTGGAGGAATCAGCATGGGCAAGAGGCTACTTTCGGTGGGTGGGGTGCTGGCGTGCGCGGCGGCGGTGCTGGCGCAGAACGGCGACAAGGCAGGTGAAACGCAGGCCGAACGCGTGCCGGCCCACCTGATTCCGCCGGCTCCCGTCCTGTCTCCAGCCGATCAGATCGGTACCTTCCGGTTGCCCGAGGGATTCCGTGCGGAAGTGGTCGCGGCGGAACCCCTGATCGCCACGCCCGTCGCCGCCCAGTTCGATCATCAGGGCCGCCTGTGGGTGGTCGAGATGACCGGGTACATGCGCCACGTGGACGGCAGCGGCGAGACCGAGTCGAACGGCAGCATCGTCATCCTGAAGGACACCGATGGCGACGGCCGGATGGATCAGCGGACGGTTTTCCTGGGCGGGTTGGTGATGCCGCGATCGGTGATGCTGTTCCGCGAGGGCGCGCTGGTGGCGGAGCCTCCGCGGTTGTGGTACGCCCGCGACACCGACGGCGATGGGCAGTGCGATTCGAAGGAATTGGTCGCCGACGATTACGCGACCCAGAACGATCCCAAGCTCGGAGCGAAATCAAATCCGGAGCACGCGAGCAACTCGCCGACGTGGGCCCTCGACAACTGGATCTACTCGGCGAACCACACCACCCGTTTCCGGTGGCGTGGCGGGACCAATTGGCAGCGCGGCGTGACGATCTTCCGCGGGCAATGGGGACTTTCGCAGGACGACCTGGGGCGGTTGTTCTACAACTCGAATTCGGATCCATTACGGGCGGACTTCGTGCCGACCGCCTACCTGGAGCGGAATCCCAACCTGCGGCAACCGTTCGGCGGCAACGTCCAGATCGAGCGGGACATGAAGGTGAACACGCTCCGGGTGAACCCCGGCGTGAATCGCGGATACCAGCCGAACCAGCTGACCGCGGACGGCAAGCTCGCCACCTTCACGGGCGCGTGCGGTCCGGTGGTTTATCGCGGTGACCAGTTTCCGGACGCGTATCGCGGGGACGCGTTCCTGTGTGAACCAACCGGGAATTTTGTCCGACGCGAGAAGCTGACCGAGAAGGACGGGGTCATCACGGGAGCCAATGCGCATCCGGGCGCGGAGTTCCTTGCGTCCCTCGACGAGCGCTTCCGTCCCGTCAACCTGATGAACGGACCGGACGGCTGCCTCTATGTCGTCGACATGGCCCGCGGCCTGATCCAGCACCGGATCTACCTCACCTCGTACCTGCGGAAGCAGATCGAATCCCGGCAACTGCAGGCCCCGAATGATCAGGGCCGGATCTATCGGATCGTGCACACCGGCAAGGCGCGTCGGGCGGAGACCC
This sequence comes from Cyanophyceae cyanobacterium, assembly GCA_044356195.1. GTDB lineage: Bacteria > Verrucomicrobiota > Verrucomicrobiia > Limisphaerales > UBA9464 > UBA6176. Next base: position 1,938 of record JBIKWS010000298.1, on the reverse strand, counting down.
TGCCGGCGAAGCCCAGCGAGGACGCGTTGCTCGCGAAGCTGGATCACCCGAACGGCTGGTGGCGGGATCGTGCCCAGCAGTTGCTGGTGGAGAGTCGCAATGCCGCCCTGGCTCCGCGCCTGCGGGAGATGGTGAAGGCCACGAAGACCGTGGGAGCCCGCGGACGGTTGCATGCGCTCTGGACGCTGGAGGGCCTCGAACAGGTGGACCTCGCGACGCTGGAAGCCGCCACGGAGGATCCCTCGCCCGAGGTCCGCGCGGCAGGCCTGCGGCTCATCGATGGCCAGTTGCGCGGCACCCAACGGGAGCAGGCCATGCTGCTGTTGATGCGGCGCGCGGGTTTCCTGTCGGGTCCCGAACAGTTGCAGTTGCTGTTCACGCTCACGACGGCAGCCACGCCCCAGGCGGACACGGTGCTGCGGGTGTTGTTGATGAACGGAGCAAGTTCCACGCTGCGCCAGGACGCGGCGATCAGCGGACTCGGCGGGCGTGAACTGGAATTCCTCGAAGGACTTTTGTCCGACCCCATCTGTGGACCCGAGAAGAAGGAACACGCGTCACTGGTGAAGCGCCTGGCGCAATGCGTGGCCATCGAAGGAAAGCCGTCCCGCGTGGACCGGATGCTGGAGGTGGCGTCGCTGCGGAAGACCGGTGACTGGCAGCAGTTGGCGCTCCTGGACGGATTGGCGAGCACGGTACCCGCCGTGGTGAAGGGGCGTCCGGCTCCGGCCGTGAAGCCGGTGCGCTTCGCCAGCCAACCGAAGGGGTGGGAAGCCCTGCAGCGGATCGAGCTCCCCCAGATCCGGGAACGGTTGGATCGCGTGGCCCCGATGATCGCATGGGTGGGGGATGGCAAGACCCCGGTTGAAACCAAGGTGCGGGAGTTGTCGGAGTCCGAGGAGGCCAGCTTCAAGCGGGGCAAGGAGCTTTACATGGTGGTGTGCGGAGCCTGCCATCAGCCGCATGGAAACGGACAGGAAGGCCTGGCACCGCCCTTGAAGGAATCCGAATGGGTGCTCGGCTCCGAGGCGCGGATGGTGCGCATGGTCCTGCATGGCGTGCGCGACGCCATCACGGTCAAGGGGCAGAAGTGGGAGCTCAACATGCCCGCTTTCAACGAGGCGCTGGAGGACCAGCAGATCGCGGACTCCCTGACCTATGTCCGTCGGGAGTGGGGCAACACGGCGGCTCCGGTGAGTGTCGAGACGGTGAAACGGATCCGGGCGGAAACCGCCGGCCGGGAAGATTCGTGGACCGAGGCGGAGTTGTTGAAGGTGCCTTGAGGTTGAAGCTGGGTTCCGGGCGGCGATGTCCTCATCGCCCTTGGGAGGGGCTTTGGTACGGCGACGGGGACGTCGCCTCCCCGTCCCTGAGCGGGGTGGCACCCAAACCCGTCAGAGGACGCCCTTCTTGCGGAGCATCGCTTCCATGACCTTGTCCATGGCGTATTCGGCGAGGGGCTTGGTGACCTCGTCGAGCTGCGCGGTGGCCCCCTTGAGCCGGGTGGGATCGCCCGTCTTGGTCTTGGGATTCTCCAGGGACAGGACCGACTCGACCTCATCGAGGGCGGCGTGCAGTTGCTGGCGGTAGTCGGGGTCGAGCTCGGAATCGTACTCGGCCATCGTCTTGCGGGTGGCGATGAGTGTTTCGCCGGCCCGGAGCTTCGCCTCGATCCATTGACGCGCCCGGAGGTCGTCGAAGGCGTTGGCCACGGATTCCTCGACCATCTTCTGGACGTCGGCGTCGTCGACATCCACGGCGGACTTCATCTGCACCACCTTCTGGTGCCCTGTTTTCACGTCGCGTGCGAGGACGTGGAGGATGCCGTTGGCGTCGATCTCGAACTGGACGCCAACGCGGGGGACGCCCTTGGGAGCCGCCTCGAACTCGAGCTCGAACCGGCCGAGCGACCAGTTGTCCATGGCCCGCTCGCGCTCG
>JBIKWS010000296.1:0-5398 GCA_044356195.1 Cyanophyceae cyanobacterium | reverse complement strand
ATCCAGGGCTTCATCGCGGGTGAGGGCGTCGGTGATGTAACGGAAGTCGATGCAGTCCACGAACTGCTCCGGCGTGAAGTTCGAGACCAGCTTCCACACGGGGAGGCCCACGGACTTGCCCCAGAGATCCCACAGCGCGTTGACGATCGCCGCCAACGCCAGGTGCACCGCGCCCTTGTCCGGCCCGATCCATCGCAACTGGGAATCCCCGGTGAGGTGACGCCAGAAGGCTCCGGGAGCCGCGGTGAACTCGGAAAGGTCGCGTCCGATGAGGAGATGCTGGTGCGCACGGATCGCCGCGCACACGACATCATTGCCCCGACCGATCGTGAACGTGGATCCGTGACCCTCCAGTCCGGTGTCGGTGTGCAGGATGACGTAGGCCGAGGAGTAGTCCGGATCCGGGTTCATGGCATCCGACCCATCCTTCTGCGAGGACGTCGGAAACCGGATGTCGCGAACCGAAAGATGCGTGATGCGGGGCATGGCGGGAGGGAGTTTGAGGTTTGAAGATTCAAGTTTGAAGCCTGCGCGCATGGATTTTGCCCAATGCCCGGAATCTCCCGCGAAGAAGGCGAGGCGCATGGCTTGGTTGTTTGGCGAAGACCTCGCCGGTGAATGGAAATCGCGCGGACATCAAGTCGGGGGAATCAGCGGAATCCCCCTTCCGCACGGACGGCCCCCCTTGGCGGCTTCGCGGCTTTGCGGCTTATCCGCCTTTCCGTGCTTCCGTGTTTTCGAGCGCGGGAGAAGCGATCGGATATCGGCGGTCGTCGGTGGAGAGCCTCTGTCGCCCCTGCCGGGGCTTCTTTGGGGGATAAAGCAAAACGCCCCCGGGGGTACCGGGGGCGTCTTGGCAGGAAGGAGAGGGAGCGGCCGATCAGGCGCGTTCCATGTACTTCCCGGAGCGGGTGTCGACCTTGATCTTCTCGCCGGTCTTGATGAAGAGCGGGGCGGAGATCTGGACGCCGGTCTCGAGCGTGATGAGCTTCTGCACGTTGTTGGCGGAATCGCCCTTCAGGCCCTCGGGAGCATCGGTGACCGTGAGGATCACGGAGGCGGGAAGTTCGATCTCAACCACGCGCTCCTCGACGAACGTCATCGTGACGGTGCCATTCTCGACCAGGAAGTTCTTGGCGTCGCCGATCATCGCGGGATTGACCGTGACCTCCTCGAAGGACTCCGGGTTCACGAAGACATAGTCGTCGCCGGACTTGTAGGAGAACTCCATCTTCTCGGAGTTCAGCGGGACGGTCTCGACCTTCTCGGTGGAGGCGAACCGGACATCCATGGACTTGCCGGTCTTGATGGAACGGAGGATGGCCTGAACGAAGGCGCGGAGGTTGCCAGGGGTACGATGGGTGACTTCCAGGACGACACAGACGTCGGTGTTGTGAAGGATCGCCATGCCCTTGCGGAGGTCGTTCGCGTTGACTGCCATAAGCCTTAAAAATTGGAACTGTGCAAAATCCCTGCGGATGTGCGGCGTTTTGCCGAAATCGGAACCGCGACGCTAACCGGGGGTCTGGTCTTGGCAAGCCTGCTTTTCGGGTCTGGGGAGTTCTGGGCGCATCCTGACACCGTCCCCGCCCCGAACCCCTTCCCACAGGGGCCAGTGTCAAGATGCGCCCGGACTCGGGAGTTTCCAGTTCCCGGAAATCTGCGGACGGGGGAAGTCAAGGGAGAGGCATCTTGTGCATCCTGTCTGTGGGAGAGAAGAGGACAGGATGGCAGGATGACAAGATGGGGTGCGGGAAGGTGGGAAAGGGAAACGGTGGCGGAAAGTCATCCTGTGAATCCTGGCATCCTGTCCGCGGGAGCGAAGAGGACAGGATGGCAGGAGGACAAGATGGGGTGTGGGAAGGTGGGAAAGGGAAACGGTGGCGGAAAGTCATCCTGTGAATCCTGTGCATCCTGTCTGCGGGAGCGAAGAGGACAGGATGACAGGATCCTGGCTGGATCCAGTCCGCTGGCCTCGCGGACGTGCGTTGCGATTCAATGAGGTGTCCGCATTTCCTGCACAGGCCGGCAGATTTGTGGCGGATCCACTGGGGTTTTGATGAAATTCATGTGTCCTTTGCAAAGACGGGCGGTGTGGATGATTTTTGACCGATCAAATACTTGCCAATAGGTATTTCTGTGCCGTAGGAGGATGCCCCGTTGACGTCAAGGAGTGTCAACGCCAGCGACCGGCTCGCGTCGGTTCTGGGTCCTGAGGCTTCCTGGCGGATCCGGTCGGTGCCGGTTCGTTCCATGGCCCGAGGGGCTTGGGACCCGAATGGTTGCTTGCGGATGGAACTCCGAAACCACGCAAACATCCATTGCCCATGAAACGCCTTCGACCGCCCCTTCGCGCCCTGCGTCCACTCGGGATGTTGCTCATGGCTGTCGCGACCCTTGCCGGCGGGTGGGGACTCGCCTTGGCCAACCCCATCCAGACCCAGAGCATTGCGCTGAAGAAGGGTTGGAACGCGATTTCAGTCCGCGTGGACCCGGCGGCCCCGGCCCCGAACGACGTCTTCCGCGGGTGTGCCCGTGGACAAGGTGGCGGTCTACCTGGCCACCGGGACTCCGCTGGAATACATCCAGGATCCGGCCGCGAAGCCGTGGAAACAGAAGGGCTGGCGTGCGTGGTTCAACGAATCGTCGCCCGACGCCTTCATCAGTGATCTCTCCGCGATCCAGTCGGGTCAGTGCTATCTGGTGCACGCCATCGAGGCGACGACGCTGAACCTCCGCGGGACGGTGGCGCACCACCGGGTTTCGTGGCGCGGGGACTCGTTCAACATGGTGGGATTCCCGGTGGATCCGGAGCAGCCGCCGACGTTCTCGGCCTGGTTTGCCGGTTCAGCAGCCCACCAGTCGACCGCCCGGACGGTGGTCTACCAATTGGACGAGACGGACCGCTGGGCGCCGGTCACGCGACCGGAGCGGACGCTGATCCAGCCGGACCGGGCCTACTGGGTGTGGTGCCAGGGGGCATCGGACTATCAGGGACCGCTGGATGTGATCGCGGCCGGAGCCCGTATTCAGAAGGTGAATTTCGGCGATGTCACCGCGGTGCTTTCGTTCAAGCTCGTGAACAACCTGAACACCCCGTTGGGTGTCCTGATGCAGCTTTCGCCGACCAACGGCGTTCCGGTGTTGATGGAGCGCAAGCTCCTGACCCTGGGCGAACGGGTCGATGTTCCGCTGACCGAATCGGTGAACCTTGGAACGTTGGAGCCAAAGACAAGTCGCCCCATCCGGCTCAAGGTGGACCGCTCACAAATCGAAGGAGCCAGCAGCAGCGCGGTGCTGGTCCTGAAGGATGATGTTGGAACGTTGCTGCGGATCCCCGTGACGGCAGACGTGCCCTGAACCCACGAACGCCGAACCCATGAAGGCCATGAGATTGATGATTCCCCTCCCGAGGCCGGCGGCGCTGTTGGCGCTGCTGACGGCCTTGCTTTTCCCGGCGGTTCTCCGCGCGGAAACGGTACTGAGCTTCCCCGGCAATCCCGCGGCACCGGGTGCCTTGCTTCTGTCGCCGGATCCTTCGGGCTTCAGTTTCGGGAGGACGAACGACTTTGCGGTAGAGATGTTCCTGATGCTGGAAGGTTCGGGGGCGGCGACCGAAACCGTCTTCGCGAACATGCCGGTGAGCAACACCCTGGCGACGGGTGGCCCGGGCTGCGACGGTTGTCCGGGGATGAACGCGGTCTCGCGGCCTACTTCGATTTCAATGATCAGGATGCGGCAGGCCCGCTGGATCTGGTGTCGGGTAAACGGGGCACGTTCAGCAACACAGGGGCGTGCCCCCACGCGGCGCATTGCCCACACCCCAGATCCGGGGCGGCGACGTCCCCGTCGCCCTGTCCTAAAGCCCCTCCCCATTGCGATGAAGACATCGCTACCCCGTCCCAAAGTCGGGGCAGCGACGTCCTCGTCGCCCATTCTGGCTTGTGACCTGGTGTGGCCTGATTTCATGCGAAGCCGCGAAGGACAAGGCAGCAACCGGGCGGTGTCACTTTCCCCGTGGAGGCATGAGAACGGCGACCGATGGCCGTCGTCTCGTTGTTGGCTTGCCGGAGCCCAGCGCCGGAGGAGATCCTCCGTTTCCAGCCGGCGCCTTCCGGCGATCTCGCCCAGCACTGCCATGACCTGCGCCGGCTCCAGTTCGTAGAGCGTTACGAGATAGCCCTCCGGATGCACGGCTTTGATGCCATGCCCCTGCAGGTGCAGGGCATCAAAATGCTTCAGATTGAAGGTGAGAATGAGTGGACACGCTCCGACGATGGCCGCGGCGAGGACATGCCGGTCCTTTTCGTGGTTGTTCAGCGTGGGGATGAGTTGGGCGAATCCGGTGATCTCTGCCTCGGGAAAACTCGCCGTGACCTCCCTCTGAAACAAATCGACCAAGTGCTCGGGCCATCCCAGCTTTTCGCGATGGGTGCGCCGCACTTCTTCCAGAATTTTTGCCGACCAGTGCGGAACGAAGAGCCGCGGTCGCTCGGCCAGGCTCAGCAACAGGTCACACACGCCCTGATTGGCCAGCACACAAGCGTCAATCAGTACATGGAAGTCCGCCCTCACTCGTCTCCCTTGTATTCGGAAAAGTAGAGCCCGGCCTTCGCCACTTCGTCCGTCAGACGGTTCATCGCTTCCCGACGTGTCCGGTCGCGCTGCTTTTCGTACTCCAGCAGATCCTTGAACGTGACCCGCCGATGGGTCCCTACCCTGTGAAAGGGAATTTCTCCCTTCTCCAGCAAGCCCACGAAGAACTGCCGTGACATGCCGAGGTAATTGGCTGCTGCCTGAGTCGTGAACGCTTCGTCTTCCGGCACAAGCACGATGGCCTTGTGCTCCGACATGAGCCTTACGATCCGGGCGAAATGGCCAAACAACGCTTCCGGGATATGCGTCCGGTTGCCCTGCGAATCAATCAGCGCGACGTGATCCGGCTTCGCAAAAACCCGGGCCAATTCGGCAAGCTCTGCCTCCGGAATGAGGGATGGATCCAGACGATTGTTACGCGTGGTCAGCATGAGGACGAACTAACGGCAACCCCGATCAAACCTCAAGCTACATTCGCTACAAACGCTACAATCGCCATAAAAGGAGTCCTGTTCATATCGCTCACATTTGTATGCAAAATATTGGAGTTTAGCGCTTTGTGATTTCATTTGGTCGGTGCTTATTGAATGGGACTCGGACAGGCTCATGTCCGCAGGGGGTGGGGAAACGAATTGTCGCTGTGCATCCCCCGTTTCGTCGTCGGGTCGCCGGGGCCCAGCGCCGGAGGCGCGACAGAAGATAGGCCCGGGCGTGAGCCCGGGTTCACCGATCCCCACGCGGCCCAAGCCCCAGCGGGGCGACAGATTCCAGCCGCCCCTCCTGCGTTGTCCGATCGGATCGT
>JBIKWS010000295.1:0-5407 GCA_044356195.1 Cyanophyceae cyanobacterium | reverse complement strand
CGTGGGGGTCGAGTGGGGCAAGCACGGGAGCCTGCCGCTGGATCGCGACGGGAAGTTGGTGCATTCGCCGGCGAAGCTAAGGGCGCATTGGCAACAGCTGCACGAACAGGGACGACGTCTGCCGGACCACGCACTGGGCGCGGGGTGGCCCTTGAAGTTCGAGGGAACCTTCGAAGATTACGCGACGTTCCCGCGGGAGCTGAAGTTGTCCGAACGGATCACCCCGGCCGATGCCGTGTTGAAGAGCCGATGGCCGAACGCCGCCATCAACCAGCGCGTCCTGCGCTACAACTTCCGGTCGAAGGTGGAGTGGCCGGGATCGGGGTTGTGAGGGGTGAAGGTTTTCAACGCTCCTTGGGCGGAGCGACGAGGAATTCGACGGTCTCGGATCTCTGAAGGACGAGTTCGAAGGTGAACTCGCCGGTGAGATCGGCGGACGGGCAACGCCGCGTGGAAGAAACGGCAACGTCCACGGCCGAATCTTTGCTTTGTCTGTCGTGATCGGTTGTGGAGCATGGGGCATGGATCAGTCCCCTGAATCGTCGGAAGCTCCTCCAGGCAGTCGCATCTTCGGTGGCCAGGGCGACTACGATGGCATCGGGCGGGAATTCTTCGGTTACTTCGTGAATCTGGCCCAGGTCCACCGCGACGAGCGGATCCTCGATCTGGGTTGTGGGATGGGGAGGATGGCGAGACCCCTGACCCGATACCTTTCCGCCGCGGGCCAGTATTGGGGGCTCGATGTGGGCAAGCCCGCCATTGAGTGGTGTCGGACGCACGTGACTCCCGCGCATCCGAATTTCCATTTCCAGCATCTGGATGTGCGGAACGGCCTCTACAACCCCGGGGGCCGGTTTGCGCCGCATGAGATCCGACTTCCGTTCCCGGATGGGGTCTTCGACTTCGTCTTCCTGACCTCGGTGTTCACCCACCTGTTCCCGGCGGATGTGCAGCACTACCTCGCCGAGGTGGATCGGGTGCTCAAGCCGGACGGGCGCTGCCTGGCCACCTTCTTCCTGGTGAACTCTGCGACACTCCCGTTGCTGGATCGCGAGGGGAATTCCACCCGGTTCCCGGTAAAGCGCGAGGGTTGCTGGATTTCGGACCCGGAGGTTCCCGAGGCGGCGGTGGCCCTGCCCGAGGACGAGGTACGCCGGTGGATCGAGCCGACGGAGCTTCGTGTGGTGGAGCCGGTCCGGTTCGGTTCGTGGAGCTCGGCCTACGTCGAGCCACTCAGCTTCCAGGACGTGGTCCTGTTCGGAAAGCCGGGTTGGCAACCGGGCAATCCGCGGCAGGAACCCACCATGGACGGACGCTCGCCCGGGCTTCTTCCCAAGCGGGTTGCCCGAACGACGGAGGTGGACATCGAACCTCTCGGCGAGGACGTCCTCCTGATGCACCTCACGAGCATGGAACTGCGGCTGCTGAACGAGACGGGGGCGATCCTCTGGGAAGCTCTGGAGGAGATCCACGATCCTGCGGAACTGGTCGAAATGCTCGTCGAAGCACGGCCTGAGTTCCCGAGGGAAACGCATGAGGCCAACGTCGGGCTGTTCCTCCAGGAGTTGGTCGCGGCTGGATTCCTGATCATCGAACTGCCTGAAGCCGCCGGATGAACACCCAGATCGACGGTGCACCGGGGCTGCGTTCCCGACGCGTGGCGGTGGTGATCCCCTCCTACAACCACGCTCCCTTCGTTGCCGAGGCCATCGCTTCGGTGGTTGCCCAGACCCATACCGACCTCGAGTTGCATGTCCTCGATGATGGTTCGTCCGACGGGTCCCCACAGGTCATCGAGCGGGCACTTTCAGCGGCACCGGCAGGGATGCGTTGCGAGTTCTCGGTACGCGCGAACCGGGGATGCTCAGCCACGTTGAACGAGCTCATCGCAGGCGTCCGGGCGGAGTGGGTGGCGATCCTCAATTCGGACGACCTGCTCGTCCCGACGCGCTTCGAGCGGATGCTGCGGGATGTCCCGGAAGCAGGGCACCACCTGGGTTTCTCGGCGGTGGAATTGATGATCCGGGAAGGCGTGCCGGATGCAGACACCTGGCGGGAACTTTATCCGTCCATGCTTCGGGACGGGCTCCTGCTCCCGACGGTGGGTTTCTCGCTCCTGCGGAGCAATCTGGCGATCAGCTCGAGCAACTTCCTGTTCGACCGGAACCTGTTTGATCGGGTGGGCGGGTTCCGCGACGAACTGCCATTGTCGCAGGACTGGGACTTCCTTTTGAGGGCGCTCCAGCATGTCGAACCGAGCTTCCACCCGGAACTCCTGTTGCGGTACCGGGTCCATGCGAGCAACACGTATCGGAACCACCGCGGACGGCATCAGACGGAGCTCCGCCTCCTGTTCGAATCCTTTGGCACCTGGGCGTCCGGGAACGCGGAGAACCGCCTGGCACCGACACCACGGAACTGGCCGCGGGTTTTCCCGGTCTTCGCCAGGGCCTGTCGCCTGGGCACCGGTGATCCTGTTGGAAGTTTCCTGCCGCCGGGATTGCTCCGACCGGGAGCCCACCGGCCGGAAACCACGGAACTGCCTCCCGGTTTCGAGACCACCGTGATCCAGAGGCTTCTGTCCAACGGCGTCGGCTCTGCCGACCCGGTGGCACCGACCCTCGAAGGACTGGCGCGGGGCTGTCATGCCCGATGGACCTCGGTGCGCGCGTTGGTTTGCGGCACGGAGCCTTCGAGGGTCCTGTGCGATGGGGTATTTGCGTGGTCCGGAGCCTCTGTCCGCGTGACCACCCACGATCTCCGACTTCTTCAGCGCATGGAGCGGTTCACGGGACTGGTGGCGTCCGTGGATGCACACGATCCCGCGCGCGCGGATCTTCAAGTGCTGGATGAACGGACCGTGCGGATCCACGCGGCGGATCGATCCGAGGAGAAGTCCTTCCCAAGCCACGAGGATCTGTCGGCCTGGCTGGCACTGAGTTTCAGCGATCTGTTGGCGCTCCGGGCCCGGTTGACCCTCGTGCACGGAGCCTCGTTCCTCCTGCCGGGTGGCGTTGTCCTGCTCTGCGGTGAACCGTGGTCGGGCAAATCGACCTTCGCCCTGCGTGCCCTGGAGACTGGAATCCCTGTCCTCGGGGATGACCTCACATGGATCGACCCCGCGGACGGCACCGCTTCCCCCTGTCCGCGCCCGGTCAAGCGCAGGGTCATGGCAGACGAGACCGAGCCCTCGACGGTTTGGCCCGAGGGAACCCTGCGTACCTGTCTCGACGGTGAACCCGCACTGCTCTTCCCCAGGGGATTCAGCGGGTTCGTCCCCATCCAGGAACGGCATCCCGTGCGCTGGGTCCTCCACCTTGGCCGGCAACCCGGTCCGGGTCTCGCCGTGCAGACTCTGCCGCCCGAATCCTGGGAGCGCGCACTTCGGACCCAGCTGCGAAACTTCTCGACGAGACCCGACCACGCCGCGGATCGGGTCTTCCATGGCTTGTCGGGTGCGCAGCACCTGCGGCTCACGGTGGGTGAAGGAGAAGTCGAAGCGGCCTTCCGCTGGATGCTCGATCTCCGCTGAGCGAACACGCACAGCTAGGGGCGAATATCCCCGACGACCGCCCTCCGGTTCTCAGGTTCTCAGGTTCCTTTCCGGTACCAACGATCCACGGGGTCCCAAAGCCCCATCGCCTCAAGGCCTAGGCGGAGCAGATGGCGGGGCAATCCAGTGGGGGTGCGGACCTCCGGTGGGATCGACATCCGCCGGGCCGCCACCGGAGGAATGGCCGTTCCCATGAGGCGGTTGGCAAGGAATCCCCATTGCAGGAGCTGTCGACGACAACCCACGGATGCCGCATCGGACACCATCCGGTTCCAATCAATGGCGGTGCCGCCGAGGCGGACGAGTTCGGTGAAGTCGAGGAGTTGCCGGAGGTCGACGAGGGGGACGACCGTGTCCGGAAACGTCATGAACTGAACCGCCCGACGGGCCATCACGAAGTCCGAGAAGGCGTGAAGTGCGTTGTGCAGGATCCGATGGTGGAGGCTCGGAATGAGGAGACCCTGGCACGTTGCCGGCAGGGGACAGCTGTCCCGAAGGAAATCCGTGCTGATGCGCTCCGTGGCGTCAAAGAAGGGGCGGGTATGGATCTCGATCTGGAGCTCGCGTCCTGGCAGATGGCGTCGGGACAGGTGGTGGTCTTCTTCGCGTGTTCCGCCGTTGGGCGTGACTTCCCAGCCCCACGCCTGGAGGTGTTCCTCACTTGCGTAGGCCTGTTCCATCGGGAGCAACAGGTCGACATCTCCCATGATCCGGAGTCCAGGATTGCCGGACGGCGGGGCGAGGAGGTGGATGCCACCTTTCAGGACAAGCGGTGAGATCCCGTGGCCGCGGAGCCTCTGGGCGAGGTCCAACAATTGTTCGCGGAGGGCGTGGTTCCTCCGGAAGTTCTGATGGTAATCGTGTTGGAGCCGGTCGATGACCGGCTTGGGAATGCCTGGGACGTGACGCGAGTTGCGGACGCGAACCCACAGGGCGGGTGAGACACACCAGCGGTGGGCAACCAAAAGCAGACCGTCCCAATCCTCGATGGTGGCATGAGCGGAAGCGCTGCCATCGGGTTGGGACAGGATCGACGCGAGGGTCGCAACCAGTGCTGGAGGAAAGACCGGCGGGGTCACCGTTCCTGGTGCCTGGCAGGCCTGCAAATCAATAGGCGTGTGCCTTCGGGAGCCCCACGGTGGCGACCATCGCCAGAGGTACGGCGACGGCAGCTGTCTTTGAAAGCCGCGCGATGAAGCGGCGGCGGGCTGGGTTTCCGACCGATGGGGTGGCTGATGGATCGACGCTGTTGTTTTTCATTTTGGGAAAAAGAGCCTTTTGCTCCTTAGGGTCCTTCATTTGAAGCGAGCCTGGAGGCCGTCTGTCAACGGCAAATCTTGAACAATTGAACCGGGCCTGTGTGGGGCGGTGTCCTTGCCATGGATGTGCGTGAATGGTCCCCTGAGCTCACGGAACTCCATGGAGGCACAGCGGCAAATCGAGGTGGGCGCGGATGAGTCGGCGCAAAGGGGGACGGGGCGGTGGGAACCGATCACCGTCCTGATCCCGAGTTACAACCACGCGGACTATGTGGCCGAGGCGATCGCCTCGGTGGCGGCCCAGGATCATCCCGGAGTCCGCTTGCACGTGGTGGACGATGGATCGAGGGATGATTCCGTGGCGGTGATCCGGAAGGCGTTGGATCGCATCACCACGATGGAGTGCCGGTTCGATCGTCAGTCCAACCGCGGTGTCGCACGGACGCTCAATTCGATGATCGAGCGGGTGGAGACCGACCTGGTGGCGATCCTGAATTCCGACGATTGGTATGCCCCGGATCGGATTTCCCGGATCCTGGGTTCCGCAAGGCGTGGATCCACATTCTTCGCCTTCAGCGGCGGTGATGTGCTCAAC
>JBIKWS010000294.1:0-5410 GCA_044356195.1 Cyanophyceae cyanobacterium | reverse complement strand
GTTTGGCAGGGCGTGCGAGGGAAACCGACGCCGCAATTGCAGCGCGGCGACATCCGAGAGCTTCTGTGCCTGACGGATCCGTTCGATCTCCTCGGCGATGTCCGCGTCCTGGACGTTCCGCTCGAAGCCGGTGGTGATCAGCACGTCCTCGTAGCCATCGAGGTCCACATCGAGGAACACGGGCGACCAGGACCATTCGGTGGCGGCGATCCCAGCCATCCACGCCACCTCGGCATACGAACCGTCGCCGCGACCACGCTGGAGGGTGTTCCGGGGGACCTGTGGGCGGACGTCCAGGCCCGTGAACGGCTCGAAGTCGGGCGTCAGGTTCTGGAAGTCCGCCTGACGGCGCACGGGATCCCGACTGAGCATGTCGGTGACGAGGAAGTCGTCGTGACCGTCGCGGTCGAGGTCGCCGAAATCCACGCCCATCGAAAACCAGCTGGTCTTGCGGATCGCCGTACGGGCGATTGCACGGAAGCCCCCTTTGCCGTCACCCATCCAGATCCGGTCCGGCGAACCGAGATCATTGCAGACATACAGGTCGAGGATTCCGTCGCCATCGACATCGCGGAACATGGCCGCGAGCCCCCAGTCGTAGGGAATGCGGGTCAGCGGTTGGCCGGATTCATCGCGGAATGCGCCCCCATCGAACGGCACGGGCTGGAACACCCCTTTTCCGTCGTTGGTGTAAAGCCCATCGGCCTCGCCGTGTTCGGTGATCCTGCCCTGCGCATCGACCGAGAACCGCCCGACCAAGTCCGGTTCGGTGACCGACCGGCCGTTGACCGATTCGAGCACGGGCTTTCCGTCGATGGTGCGGATGCCAAAGCGCTGCTGGAACTCGTCCCGAACGGTGGAACTGCGGTAGCGGACGATATAAAGGTCGAGGTCTCCGTCGCGGTCGATATCGGCCAACGCGAAGGAACTGGGGCCGCCCCGCCCCGCGAGGCCGGATTGGGTCGTGGTTTCCTCGAAACGCCCGGTGCCTCGATTCAGGAAGCTGCGTGTCCCCGTGCCGATGCCATTGACGAGGAGGTCTGGCAAACGGTCGCCGTTGAGGTCGGCGAGCACGGCTCCGGTGGCGTCCATGCCATCGAAGGTTTTCGCGACAAAACTGAGACTGGTGATGTTCGTGAAACGCCACTGCCCGAGGTTGCGATACAACGTGCTCCCGCCCTGCAATGCCGGAAGGAACAGGTCCTGGAGTCCGTCGCCGTCGATGTCCCCAAACGCCACACCGGAACCGTTGAGGAGGATGTGGTTCGCGAGGGCGCGATCCGGGGCAAGATGGTTGGTGAACGCCACCCCGGTTTCGGCGGGGGGCATCGTCGTGAATCCGGCCGCACGGCCAACGACGGAGGTTTCGAAGGACGCTCCCACCGCAAGGACCGCCGCGAATCGACGGATCCAATGGCCGGCCGCCGTCGTGCGGGACTTCGGGAAGGATTTGCCGGCAATGGATGACACGCCGTGAAGCTAGGACTCCCGCGGCAGGGGCTTCAAATGCGAAACTGAAATCTTCGAGCCACTGGGCGCATCCTCACCCTGTCTACACTCCAGAACGGGGAGGCGACGTCCACAACGCCTCTTACCCCGGGTGCGTGCTTCGCACGACCCGGGGCTATCGGCTCCCATCCCTCCGGGATGCCGTCACGCTGGAGGTGTGGGAGTGGGTCCGGAATCCATGGAACAAGGCAATCACCCATGGCGATGAGGACATCGCCGCCCCGAAACCATTCCCTTGGGGGCTGTTTCGAGGTGCGCCCGGGAGGCCTACCCCTTGTACCCGTCCATCGCGGCGAGGATTTCGCGGATGGCGGTGGGCAGGCCAACAAAGACGGCGCGACTGATGATGCTGTGCCCGATGTTGAGTTCGATGAGGTGCGGGACGACGTGGATCAACGGCAGGTTCCGAACGTTGAGGCCGTGACCGGCGTTGACGTTGAGGCCGAGGCCGTGGGCCAGCTTGGAGGCCGCCACCAGACGTTCGATCTCCACGTTGCGCTCCCGCTTCTGGTCGAAGGCTTCCGCGTAGGCACCGGTGTGCAACTCGATGAATTCCGCCCCCGTGCGTGCCGAGGCTTCCACCTGACGCGGGTCGGGATCGATGAACAGGCTGACCCGGATTCCGGCATCGCGCATGCGCGTGCACGTCTCACGGATCTGGGCTTCGCTCCCGACCACGTCCAACCCGCCTTCGGTCGTCACCTCCGTACGTTTCTCGGGAACGAGGCACACAATGTACGGCTTCACCGCGAGGGCGATCTCGATGATCTCCGGAACGATCGCCATCTCCAGATTGAGCGGGGTGCGGATGGAATCGCGCAACCGGCGGATGTCGCGATCCACGATGTGCCTCCGGTCCTCCCGCAAGTGGGCGGTGATTCCGGTGGCGCCGGCTTCCTCGGCGATGAGAGCGGCCTCCACGGGATCCGGCTCACCGTGGCTCATCCCGCGATAGCGGGCCTCACGGAGGGTAGCGACGTGGTCGATGTTGACCCCAAGTTTCAGCATGTGATCAGGGATTGCGGACGGGCACGGGCGGGAGTTGGGTCGAACGACCCGGGATCACGCCAAAGTCGGCGTCCAGCCACCGCGTGAGGGCCACCAGTTCGAAACCGTTCAGCCCAATGTCCGATTTGCGGGTCAACTGGTAGCGCGTGGGGGTCACGCGCTCAACCTGCGTGATGGTGTTTCCGAGCTGGTTGGTCAGGGATGTCATCCAGCGATGCGCCTTGGCCATCGGCGCGTTCGGGGCCTTGCCGAGGAGGATCTTGTTGTATTGCGCGAGGACGTTCCAGTTGGGCCAGGACTCGCTGGTGATCTCCCATTCGAAGAAGGCGAGGTTGGGCTTCTGGATCTGGGCGAGGAGTTCGGCCGGGGCCTTGGTGCTGTTGGTCTTTCCCGCGAAGAAGCCGACGACCAGGAAGGAATCCGCCCCTTGGGTCGCCGCGACTACACGGGGCGTGCACGCCATCTGCTTGCCACCCACCACCACCGCGGTCTTGTTGGAATTCATGGCCACGTGACCACGGTAAGGTCCCGGTTGCTCCTCGGTCCCAAAGAACGGCTTCAAGTCCTGATGGATCTTCTCGATCCGGGAAGGAATGTCCTTCACGGGAAATCCAAACCAACTGCGGAAGGGAACCTCGGGTTGCGCCCACGAAACCACCTGGCCCGGCGTCTCGCCGCCCACGATGAACCGGGGCCAATCCAGCTTCTCCAGCAGCGGCGCCGCACCGCGAAGCGCGCTGAACCGCACCAATGGGTCGCGGACGAACTCGTCGGGAACCTTCCACGCTTCCAGTTCGCCCAGCGGAGCTTTCGCAAAGTCCATGGTCGCCGCCGTCCGAACCGTGGCGTTGCTTACGGAAAGGGACACGTTCACCGACGGCCAGTCGCCATGTCCCTGACCGAGGATCCGGGGCAGATCGAACTGTCCGACGCCGAAACCACCGGGCACGAATCCGGGAATGGCGGAGGACCGGGCCAACGCCGCCGGGGAGGAGGCCACCACCCACCACCCGTTGGTGGTGAGGGTGGACGGTGCCGCACTGCCGGAAGGGCGCGGCAGGACGGCCGCGGCCTGACCCAGGGCGGCCACCGGAAGGTTGGCCCCGCGAAGAGCAAGGACCCACTCGGTATCGGTCACCTCGCCGGCGCTTTCGTTTTCAAGCACCGCTTCCACGAGGGGATACAGCTGACCCTCGGCCGCGCGTCCCGGCGAACCGGGGATGCGATCGAGCAGGAAACGGGTCAGGTTCGTACCGAGGCGCGATCCAACGCCCGCCGTGCTCGGAAGGGTGAGGACGTTGCGCAGCGCGGGCGCGTTGGAATGCCCACGGAGGGCCTGACCTCCGGCGAATCGCCATCGGGCCATGGCCGTCGCGGCTTTCGACGCATTGTCCCCAGAAGAACTCTTGGGGTCATTACACCCGGCCCACAACAGGGCCGCGGACATCGCCAACAGGACGGATCTCATGATCGGTCCGTACTTGGTGCCAAAACCCGGCTCCATCCAGAAGTGCAAAGTGGGGTTCGGGAGTTTGAAGTTGGAAGCACTCCTCACCGGTCTTTTCCGTTGCGCTCCGCGAAACCCCCGCGTTCACTACGCGCCATCTTCCGCCTCCACGCACTGGTTGCATTGGGTCGCCAGCCAGACCCGTGGGGCGGTTTTGTGCAGGCATGTGCCAAGAATTGTTTACCGGCAGGACTGAGCCCTCGGACACCACGGACGCTTCCGTGGTGCCCGGTGCACCCATTCCCGGCTGCTCGCAGCCGGGACGACGCAGGCGCTCGCATCACCGGTGAACCTCCCAGTACACCCACAGATCAAACCAACTCGTATCGCATCATGAGCAATGGAAACAACGACGCCGTAGCGCCAAACGCGCACCGGCTCTTATGGGCCGGATTCATGGCCATCCTGGCCGCCGGCGTCGGATTCGGCGTCCGCGGCGGCATCCTGGACGACTGGTCCGGTCAGTTCGGCTTCACCCAGCAGCAATCCGGCGAGATCACCGGCTTCGGCTTGGTCGGCTTCGGCCTCATCATCCTGTTCGGCGCGCTGCTGGCGGATGTCGTCGGTTATGGAAAGCTGATGATCGCGGCGTTCCTCTGCCATTTCGTGGGTGCCGCCCTCTGTCTGGGTGCCTCGCCGGCGTACGGTGAAGCCCACAACCAGGCTGCCGCCTACAACCTCCTGAAGTGGGGCCAGATCCTGTTCTCGATCGGCAACGGTCTCGCGGAAGCCGTCGTCAATCCGCTCGTCGCGACCTGCTTCCCCCGCAACCGCACGCATTACCTGAACATCCTGCACGCCGGATGGCCTGCCGGTCTCGTGCTCGGTTCCCTCGCCAACTACTTCTTCGATGCCAAGAGCGGCATCGCCGGTCACGCCAGCTGGGAAGTGCAATGGGCCCTCTTCCTCGTCCCCGTCGTCCTGTACGGTGTGATGTGCCTCGGCCAGAACTTCCCGAAGTCCGAAGCCAGCACCAAGGGTGTCGGCATCGGCTCCATGCTCTCCGAATTCGCCGCGCCGCTGCTGTTGTTCCTCTTGTTCATCCACGCCCTCGTCGGCTACGTCGAACTCGGCACGGACTCCTGGATCGGCCAGATCACCGGCGCCATCATGGCCAGCCCCGCGAACGGCATCCTGCTCTTCGTCTACACCTCGGCGCTCATGTTCGCCCTCCGCTTCGTGGCCGGTCCGATCGTTCACCGCATCTCCCCGCTGGGCCTCCTGGTGGTCAGCTCGATCCTGGGCTGCATCGGCCTCAACCTCCTGAGCACCGCCAACGGCATCGCCGCCTGCGTTGTCGCCGCCACCGTCTATGCCTGCGGAAAGACCTTCCTCTGGCCCACGATGCTGGGCGTTGTCTCTGACCGCTTCCCGAAGGGCGGCGCC
>JBIKWS010000293.1:0-5411 GCA_044356195.1 Cyanophyceae cyanobacterium | reverse complement strand
TGTTCCCCGGCGGTCATCGACTGCAGCTCGCGGACGCGGTCGAGGTTGATCACCGCGGACCGGCTGACCCGCAGGAAGTTCGGCGGCAATTGTCCCTCCAGCGCGGCGAGGGTGTCGCGCAGGATGTGTGTTTCCTTGCCGACATGCAGGATCACGTAGTTTCCGGCCGCCTCGATCCAATCCACGGCGGTCACCTTGACGAACGTGGTCCGCTCGTTCGTGCGGACGGGAAATCGGGTGACCTTGGGCTGTTCCGGAGGTCGCTGATTCAACAGTTCCAGCAACTGCGGAGGCAGGACCATGGGTGTCCGGGAAGCCAGTCGTTCGCGGGCGCGTTGGACGGCGTCCTTGAGACGCGCCGGGCGAGCCGGCTTCAGGAGGTAATCCAGGGCGTGCTCGTCGAAAGCCCGGATGGCGTGCTGGTCGTACGCGGTGACGAATACGATCAATGGAACGTGACCCTTCAGCTGTCGCACGACCCCGAACCCGTCCAAACCGGGCATCTGGATATCGAGGAAGACGAGGTCCGGCTTGAGGGCTGTGATCCGTTCCACCGCGGATTCGCCATCCTCCGCCTCCCCGACGATCTCGATGTCGGGTTCCGAGGCGAGCAGCGTCCGGATGCGGTCGCGGCCGAGGGGTTCGTCGTCGACGAGGAGGGTGCGGATCGTCATGGCTGGGCGGCGCCGCGGGTTTCGAAGGGAAGCCGGAGGGTGGCCATCGTGCCGCCTTCGGGTCGCGGTTCGAGCGTGAGGCTGGCGCGTTCCCCGTGAAGTTCGTGCAGTCGGGAACGGCAGTTGGCCATGCCGATTCCGGTCCCACTGGTTTCGCCGGAATCGGCGCGGATCCCGACGCCGTCATCGGCCACCGTCAGGACCAGGAACCCATGCTCGGAGCGGGCCGTCAGTTCGAGCGAAACGGGACCGCGCCTGGGTTGGAGCCCATGTTTCAGCGCGTTCTCGACGAGCGGTTGGAGGATCAGGACCGGGACGAGCGCGACGAGGGTTTCCGGAGCGAAATCGATCCGGATGGTGAGTCGGTCCCCGAACCGGACCTGTTCGATGGCGAGATACCGCCTCACGAATTCGAGTTCGCGGGCGAGTGTCAGTTGCTGGGCGTCGCCGTGCTCCAACGTGAGCCGCAGGAAGTCACTGAGGTTCGCGATCATCTCATCGGCCGCGTTGGGATCCTTGTGGACGAGGGTGGAAATGGCGTTCAGCGCGTTGAACAGGAAGTGGGGTTGGAGCTGCGCCCGGAGGGCCGCGAGCCGGCTCTGGGCGAGGCTCGCCGCCAGTTCGAGGCTGCGCCGTTCCCGTTCCCGGGCGCGTCGGGAATGGAGCACCGCGGTGGTCACCGAAACCACGATCCAATAGACGGGAACATTGAGGCGGGCCCGCATCAGCAGGGGCCCGCGTCCACCAGCTCCCGGCCGATCCGGACGTTGGCCGTTGCCCCGGGGTTGGAGACCCGGACGCTGGGGACGGTCGTCCCTCATTCCGGGCGGATGGTTGTCGCGATCGCCGGGAGGGCCTCCGAGCGGTCGACGCCAGGGCGGGCCGAGCGGTGCGTCGGTGTTGCCAAGCGTTTCCGAGATCAGGCCCGAGGCCACGACCACCGCCGCGCATCCAAGGAGGTGAACGGGAAGGCTGAGGAACCAGCGTTGGCGTTCGAAGGGGAATCGCAGCGCCAAGGCCACCACGAGCGGGCTGAAGATGCCCCATGGGGCCCATTCCCGGCCGGAGGCGATGAGGGCCGGTTGCCACTCCACCCCGGCGGCGAAGACCAACTGCGAGGCGAACCCGAGGGTGATCAGACCCCAGAGCAGGAGGCTGCCCAACCACCACCAGAGGAGGTTTCGCAGGGGGGCAGGCACGGTCATGGGCGAAAGGATTCGTTGGGTGACAGGTGCTTTGGAAGCATAGAACCGGGGATCGGTGATTCCCAGTGCAGGCCGTGTGCTCTCAGGCGGAGGACTGCGGGAGTTACGGATTCAACGGGTTGGCGGCTGGCAGCTATGTCTTGCGGGTCACGCCGCCCGCGGGATCCAACTGGGTGGCCAGCGCGGATCCGGATGGGGTCCTGACTCCTGGCGAGGCTCTTGTGGCGGTGACGACCGATGCCGTGGTGAGCGATGCGGACTTCGGGTTCGCCGTCGTGGATCGGGATCTGAGCCGTCGCACGGGCATTGAGTATTGGGCCCGATCGACCGAACGATTGTTTGCGGCGCACTTCGAGGTCCTGAACGCCTTGCCCCTCGTGCGTCGCGACGACAGCGACTGCGACTGACGGTCACATCCAACGCCCTTGGAGTAGGGGCGCGAAGGAGGGCTACTTGAACTTCTCCTGGAGGTTGCCGATGTAGCCGGTGAGTTCGAGGTAGGCGCGGCCGAGGGGGCGGCCCTGGGCGTCCTTCACACGACAGGCGCCTTCCCAGTAGGCGACGCCGCCCAGGGGGTCCGCCAGTTCCTGGGCGTCGTACAGGGGTTCCAGTTCAAGGATGCGGTCGGGGCCGCCGTCGGGGGAGGGAGCCGTGATGCGGACGCGGTTGGGATACTTCGCGCCGGTCAGTGGACTGGTCCAGTGACCGATGGGTTCCCAACGGAAGCGGTCGGGTCCGAAGTGGTGCGGGCGGGCGTCGGCTCCGATCCAGGCGAAGGTGGAGAAGGGATCGGTGGAGCCGTCGTCGCGGCGCATGCGATAGGCCATGGCCTCGGTGCCGTCGTCGAGTTGGAGGCAGGCCCAGTCCCATCCGGCCTGGCCGGGTTCGAGTTGGCTGGAGCTGAACTCGTGGTCCATCCAGGCGACGCCGGTAACGGGGATGGATTCGTTGCCGAGTCGGACGGTGCCGGTGGCGTTGAGTCGGGTGAAGGTCAGGTAATGGCTCGCGGCGGTGGGATGCGCGGCCTTGCGGGAGACGCCGTTGGTGCCGAAGGCAACGAGGGG
The DNA here is from genome assembly GCA_044356195.1 of Cyanophyceae cyanobacterium. Classification (GTDB taxonomy): domain Bacteria; phylum Verrucomicrobiota; class Verrucomicrobiia; order Limisphaerales; family UBA9464; genus UBA6176. The sequence goes on along the minus strand of JBIKWS010000293.1, from coordinate 2,468 downwards.
CTTGGCGGGGAGGAGTTCGAGGTTGAGGGAGGCATCGGACTGGACGCCGCCGGCGAGCAGGATGCGGTTGGTGGAGCCGGGGGCAAAGACGAGGGACCAGTTGCCGTTGCGGACGTCGAGGGTGGTGGCGTCGGCACGGGCGTCCCAGCCTTCGCGGTTGATCCGGGATTGGTGGAGGAAGCGGCCGTTGCGCGCGTCGAGCAGGGCGCAGTGCCCGAGATGGATGGGGGCGTGGGCGAAGGCGGGATTCGCCGGAGACGTGGGCTTCGGGTCGGGACCGAGATTCCGGAAGAAGGTGAGCTGGAATCCGAAGTCCCGGCCGTCGGCGGAACGGAGGTGTCCGGTGACGTACCACCATTCGATCTTGAATCCGTCGTGGCTGCCGTGGTCGCGCGGGAAGGTGAAGGTGCGGCCCGGCTGCGGCACGGCGAAGCCGTCGGGTGTGGTGAGCGGCGGTGTGAAGTCCTGGGCGCGGGAATGGGTTCCGATGGACAGGAGCGCGAGGACGGCCGCGAGGAGGCGATGGAGATTGGTTTTCATTCTTCGCGATCGGCGGGAAGGAGGGCACCCCAGCGTCCGACCCCATGGGCGACGGCGGTGCCGCTGACGAGGACGAGGGCTGCGAGTCCGGCGAGTTGGAGGGCGGGCACGGTGTATTGGAGGGTCCAGCCGAAGGTCTGGCGGTTGATGACGAAGATGAGCAGGGCCCCCAGACCGAGACTGACGGCGAGGCCGCCGGTGGCTCCGGCGAGGGCGAGGAGGGCGCCTTCGGCGGCGGTGGCGCGGGCAATCTCGGCGTGGCTCATGCCGAGGGCGCGGAGGGTGGTGAGTTCGGGGCGACGTTCGAGCAGGACGGCGGCGAGCGTCATGCCGAGGCCCGCAACCGCGACGGCGACACCGATGAATTCGAGGGCATACGTGATGGCGAAGGTCTGACGGAAGATGCGCAGGACTTCGCGGCGGAGATGCGCGTTGGTGAGGATCTGGATTCCGGGATGACGCGTGCGGAGATCCGTGCGCGTGGCTTCATCGGTAAACCCGGGTCGGAGGACAAGGATGATGCTGGAGGCGAGATCGTCGCTGAACCATTGGCTGAAATGGGTGCGGTCGATGACGATGGAACCGCGCTCGTTGCCGTAGTCGGAGAAGATCCCGACGATGCGGACGCGCTGTGTTCCGGCGGGTGTCGGGAGGTCGAAGGCGTCGTCCATGCCGAGGTTGTAGCGGTAGAAGAAGGCTTCGCTGACAAGGGCGAGTCCGGCGTTGCGCGCGGGGTTCCAGATGTCGTCGGTGGACGGCCGGTTGCGCCAGGCGAGCGGGGTGTGGCGTTGGGCGAACCCGAGTTCGGCGCCCACCAGCATGGTCTCGCCGCCGGGGAGTTGGAGGCGTGTGGCCTGGACGATGTTCCAGTCGGCCACGGCCGGATGGGACACGACGGCACGCCAGGTTTCGGGCGAGATGCGGTTCTCCGTGGAGGCGCTCTGGGCACCGTCGGAGGAGATGTAGAGATCGGCTTGGAAGGTCCGTTCGATCCATCCGCGCATGGTGGCGTCGAAGGAGGCGACGAGGATGGCCATGCCGGCGGTCATGGCGACGGCGCACAGGAGGCCGGCGGCAGCGAGGCGATGGCGTCCCGAGGGTTGGCGGAGGTGCGTGATGGCGAGGTGCAGGGTGGCGGAACGGCGGGCGAAGGGCGCGAGGCGGCGGGCGAAGAAACCGAGGAAGGATCCGGCCAGGACGCCGCCACCGAGGACGGCGACGAGGGCCGCGGCATAACCGGCGAGAGGGATGCGGAGACCGCCGTTGAAGGTCAGGGGACCACAGGCAGCGAGGGCCAGACCGCCGACCACGAGCAGCGCACCAAACCAGGTCCGGGACCACACGGTGTTCCCGACAACCTGTGGGGCGTTGCGGACGAGGATCTGTGCCGGGGGCGTGCGTGCGGCGGCGCGTGCGGGGAGCCAACCGGCGATCACGGCCGAGACCACCGCGAGCGCCATGGCGGCTCCGAGTTCGGAGATCGATAGCGACGCGGATTGGACGGTGTTGGCATAATACAGCGTGTTGACGGTCCGCCCGATGAGCCGGACGGCTCCTTGTGCTCCGGCCCATCCGAGCAGTCCGCCGATGAATCCGCCCGCTACGCCCAGCAGGGCCGCCTCGGCGAGCCATGCGCGTCGGATCTGCGCTGCAGTGACCCCGAGCGATCGCAGGATCCCGATCTCCTCCCTTCGGCGGACGACAGCGCCGTCGAGCGCCTGGAAGACGAGGTAGAGTCCGACGAGCAGTGCGAGCAGCGACAGGATGGTGAGGTTGAGGCGGAAGGCGCGGGTCATCACGGCACCGGCATCGCGTCGGTCGGAGGGCGTCGCGATTCGCCAGCGACCAGCGCTGACGGAATCGAGGGTGGCGCGGAGTTGGGCGCGACGCGCGTCGTGATCGGGCCCGGGCGCAGCGCGGAATTCGAC